>JBNKGK010000568.1:0-502 GCA_050289785.1 Kordiimonas sp. | reverse complement strand
CCGGGCCTCGCCTTACTGAGAGGTGAGATCTGGTGCTGCCACGTGTTCCACGGCTCTAGGCTCTGGCTTCCTGAAAGGGGAGCTCCGGTGCTGCCACGTGTCCCACGGCTCCGGGCTCTGCCTTCCTGAGAGAGGAGCTCCGGTGCTGCCACGTGTCCCACGGCCCCCAACGGGCTGTGGACCACAGGAATAAAGAAGGATCTAACTGCCCCAGGCACGCAGCTGGGCTTGCATGTGTCCAAAGCACGATCGCATGTTACCGAGGCGTCTGCAAGGTGTGTGAACAGGCCGCTACAGTTCGGTTCAATAGTGTAACACATGCCCAACTAACCACTCCTGGACATGGCTACAGTGGTGATATGACCCGACAGCACGACACCATGGTGCTGGCCATGTTCAGTGCAGCAGAGCGATTAGACAGGATGACTCCACGCTGCTGACGTCGTGCAAGACATCATTTGCTACTACTAGCCATTAGGACCCTAGATGCTGTATATAGTTT
>JBNKGK010000567.1:0-504 GCA_050289785.1 Kordiimonas sp. | reverse complement strand
CCTGGGGATATCGATGCCTAGTTTTTTCTTAGTTTTTAGTTGGAATAATTTCGCGGGTGCCGTTCGCAAATTGACACAATTTTCAAATATTCCACTGCAGCGACACAAGTGAGCCAGCATATCCAGAATTTAGTACTCCCTACGTTCTTTTTTTATTGTCATGGTTGACTTTTAAGTTATATTTGACTACTTGTCTTATTCAAACAAATTTAAAAATCATTATATATTTTATTATTGTTTGTTTTATTATTAAATAAAATTTAAATACAACCTATAATATTATTTAAATAAATATTTTAAATAAAATAAATAATCAAACGTAAATCAAAAAGTCAAATGTGGAAAAAAAAGATAATTGAGTAAGTATGCTGCATGTCCCAGTCATTTATTATTTACTTTTTCTTCTGAAGAAAATCGGGTCGTCCGCGTCCCCCCGGTCACCCTCGTGGCCCCACGTTATGTTGCCTGTCATATTGACACCGCTTCGTCAGTAGAGATTGCCAG
>JBNKGK010000566.1:0-506 GCA_050289785.1 Kordiimonas sp. | reverse complement strand
AAGAATAAAACCTCAGAAATTAATTATTAAGTTAATAATAGTCTTTGTTGCATTCATACCACTGTATATTTTATTTCAAATTGATGTGTGCTCTTGTATTTTATTTTGCAAGTAGGAACTGTTCGAAATTCAAATTTGAGTTGAATTCAAAGTTATTTGCAAATTGGAAAATAGTTTGGAAAATAGAAAAGGGTTTAACCCTGAAAAATGGCCTTGGGCCGAAACTTCACCGCCGGCCCAGCCTAGCCTTCCCTTGCTTCTCTTGCGCGTGGCCCAGTAGCAGCCCAAACCGGGTTGTCGCCTTCCCCACGCCAGGTAATGAAACCGAACAGGAAATTTTCTTCCCCAACCAAAGATCACAACGGAATCTGATCGAAATCAAACCCCAGTCGAATTAGATGGCTTGGAGATGGAGTCCAACATGCGCATGAGATCATCGACCCAAAATCCCTATAAATTGATGATCCCTGAGCCAGAATTTCAATGAAAACCAAAGCAAACCCTAG
>JBNKGK010000565.1:0-506 GCA_050289785.1 Kordiimonas sp. | reverse complement strand
GGTTGGGCGCTGGTCCGATGACTGTGAAAAAGGCACAGCGCCTGATTATGGTCACAATTCCACCCTTTACTATCTCCGCCCAGTGTGGGGGGCTCCGTATCAGATTTAATTTTTGGATGGTCGTTTGGCCCGGCTGTCGATTGGCCGAAGCCATTTTGGCAAAAAAATGGCCGGGTAAAAACCCGGCCCGAGTCACGACAGCGAGGATAGTACGGCTGCAGTCACGCAACCGTAATAGGAGTGGGCGCAGTCGAGTCGCGCCCTCTCGCACCTCCTAAGAAACCAAATATCGGCCTTCGGGTCAATGCTTGTCTGCTTCAAATCGTTCAAATCTCTGGAATAGAGGACTTTTTGGGGGATGCAGTGCAGCAAAATGGCACAGTTTTCCAACTTTCGATTCATTCCAAGAACAGCTGCGACCGAGTGAATATTGATCCGCAGGGTGATTCGCGTCGGTTAGTTTGTTTTGATGAAGTCGTCCACCACCTTACAGGCGGCGGGGCCGA
>JBNKGK010000564.1:0-516 GCA_050289785.1 Kordiimonas sp. | reverse complement strand
AACTCTTCAAATTTCAACTGTGCAGCAGCAAAAGCTGGATTGCATGATTTTTTTGCCCCAGGCCTTTTACCTTCCATACCCAATGCCTGCTCAGTACTATGTGCATCACTAATGTCTTCATTGTTTGGTTCAGGTTTCTCAGGAAGAGAGTTGAAATCCCTTGAACCATAAGCTTGCGTAGATTGTTGATCATAGGACTCTGAAAACTCTTCCACGGTATTTTCTGTCTTTTGGATAGCCGCATGTTCAACATCTATGTAATTCTTTTCAATCAACTCTGGTTCAGGATCAAATTTGGTTTCCACCTCAAGGCTTTTATCTGGGATGCATGCAGGAGCCTCAAAGGCACTTGAATCAGATGTCTCTAATGTTTCATTCACAGCATCAGGCATTAACTTGGAGGAAGATAGGTCCGTGTCCAAAGGAACAACCTGGTCATCACACTGAACATCTCCTTTCACCTTTCCAACCACCAACCCACTATTTTCTCTATGCTCTGGCAGGCTCTCCATAGTG
>JBNKGK010000563.1:0-518 GCA_050289785.1 Kordiimonas sp. | reverse complement strand
GGTTGCCGTCTGATCGTTCCAGATGATGCTTGCGGATGTTCATTCCGCCGGCAAACCCGGTGACCCCGTCCACCACCAGAATTTTCCGGTGGGTGCGCAGGTTGAAGAAGGCCAACCGCCACGAAAGCCGCGCCGGGTTGAAGGTGGCAACCGGCACGCCCTTGCGTCTGAGCAGGTTCGACACTGGCTTCAGCCCGTATAGGTTGCCTACGGCGTCCACAAGAACGCGCACCTGCACCCCGCGGTCGACCGCGCGCGCCAGCGCCGCAACAAACCGCCTGCCTGCCTGATCGGCCTGAAAAATATAGGTGGTCAGCGCCACGGTATGCTGGGCGTCGTCGATGGCCTTGATCATGGCATCATACGCTTGTCGGCCACCTTCAAGCGGCGTGACGGTGTTCCCGAAAGCCAGCGGCAGGTTGGTCACCCGTCCGGCGAGATGTGCGTGCGCTCGCCAGCGATTGGCGGCCTCGGGTAGGCGGGATATCAGCAAGGGGCCACCGGGTTCTATCATTTCC
>JBNKGK010000562.1:0-523 GCA_050289785.1 Kordiimonas sp. | reverse complement strand
TCGTGAAATGAATAAAGACTCCCCCATAAGTCATATCTAGATATTCAGTGGATTCTGTACCCAACCCGTGCACAAAATGCGGCATGAACATAGCATATGAAATAGATAACTCTGGACCCAACAAAGAAAGTTGATTGTATCTGGGTCATGTTGCTCCCAAACTCTCTCCTTCCTTCTGATCAAAATTAAGAACTTCATTGTGAAGATCAATAGTCTTGGACAACGGGAACAGGGTGAAACAGAACTGATCTTTTAAGATAACCCAACTGTCATGACAACTGGTGACATGGAGCTTGTACCACTGCTTTGCCCATCCCATTAGTGAGAACGGAAAGGCTTTCCACTTGAGTGTCTCATGATTCATTCCCCAACCTTTTGCTACTAGAGGGAACCAATGGTATCCAAGGTTTTTTGGGCCATAACCCGCGGCCCACGGTACCCAGGGTAAATTACGCCGACACCTTTCATACTGATATGAGGGTATTGGACATTGGTGCTTATGATGCTATTTTAGGGTATGATT
>JBNKGK010000561.1:0-526 GCA_050289785.1 Kordiimonas sp. | reverse complement strand
GTTATGGGGGAGGATAGAACGACTAAGTTTGAGGTGGTTGAAAGAGATCCTGAGGACATGGTATTGGCGAGGCACTAGACTGGCAATGGAGCGGTGAGGCATTGATGAACTCGTCAGGAGTGGGAGGAGCTTGCGAAACTGGGGTGTTCAAAAGATCAACCCACGTTTGTAACTCAGGACTCCAATTGTAGTTCGCCATGATGTTGAGTGTAGAAGAGTGAAGAAGAATGAAGAAGAGAGTAAAAATATGATGGAAGGGGTGTGAAATAAGCTCAAACCATGGGGGTTATTTATAGGGTGGTGGGGAATGAAATTTGAAATTTTTAGAATTTTTTTTGGATTTTTTGGAGCAATAACGGTAAAAAATAACTAGTTTTTCAATTCAAATGATCGAATTCCTATTCAAACGGTCAAATTTCAATTCAAACGGATCAATCACAAGCCACTATGTCACTACCACCCACCGGCCACAACGACATGCGGTAGTGCGGGCGGGGTACTGCCAGATGCTACGGCCCGACCCAGC
>JBNKGK010000560.1:0-526 GCA_050289785.1 Kordiimonas sp. | reverse complement strand
GGCTCCTCTGTTCGGTCTCCATGTTGCTGTACGTGAGAAGAAAGGAGTAAGGAGGAAGGAGAAGAGAAGAGAGAGAAAAGAAAAGAAGAAGGGAAGGGGAAAAAAGAAAAGGAAAAAAAATGGGAAAATTTTTCAAACTTGGAAATTTCCAGAAAGAAAAATAAAAGATAATTTATGAAGTTGGTCAAAAATTATTTTTGTAAAAGAAAGAAATATGCCTAATTATAAATAAATAAAACACATAGACTTATCTTTAATTAAATTAAAACAAATAGACTAAGATGTAAAATATAGAAAATTCATGGAATGAAAAGAATTATTATTTTTGTACCGAAGACTCGGTCAAAAATAATTAAATAAAGAGTCAGAAACTATTTTGTAAAAAAAAGTTTCAGAAAAGATTGGGTTAAAAAGGAATCATATAAAAAGACAGGGGCAAAGCTGTGGTGCGACTGGGCCGGTGCATTGGGAAAAATGGGTTGCGGCACTGGGTCGGTGCGGGAATGTGAGATGAGATGAAAAATAA
>JBNKGK010000559.1:0-528 GCA_050289785.1 Kordiimonas sp. | reverse complement strand
CTCTTGGTGCGATGGGATCTTCCACCCGGGCTGCAGCTTGCTCTGCCGCCTGGCGCTGCAGGGCTTCCTGCTGCGGCGAGATGAAGAGCGCGTTATAGCCAAAGAATACAGCAATCGAGATCGCTGCAAACAGCACGATATTCTTAGTGTCACCCATGAGACGTCATACCCTGATCATCCGGCCGGTTTTTACCGGCCTCCAAATTCTTGTCACATCCGCAGCCTGAGCCGTGTTGATGCGCATCAGCCGCGGGTGTTTCCCCACGGCGCACGCTTTGTGGCACAGGATCGTATCCGAATCCACCCCAAGGGTGGCAGCGGGCGATGCGCTTTATTGCCAGCCATCCGCCCTTAAGTCCACCATGAAGACGCAAAGCCTCAACGGCATAGCTGCTGCAGGTAGGCTGATACCGGCACCGGGGGCCGATCATCGGGGAGATCACAAGTTGGTAGAAGCGCACAAGGCAAAAGAACAGAAAGGCAAGTGGGCTCATGCGTTGCCCGGTGTTATGCTCCTTGCTTGCCATC
>JBNKGK010000558.1:0-529 GCA_050289785.1 Kordiimonas sp. | reverse complement strand
AAAAAATACGTCATGATTACGATTAGGAGTTTCTATCTTTTACAGTTAGAATCAGAATCCAGCTAAACTCTATGAGATGGTTCCCCAACTATAAATAGACAGTGTAGATCCCCATCGAGGGCAAGACAGAAACAATCAGAAAAATAATCAGCATCAACAAAGTCATACTGGATGTAGAGTTATTACTTTCCGGATGGTTCGAACCAGTCTAAGCCTCGTGCCTCGTGTTCACCTGATATTGATCTCATCGACTTGCATTTCCTCTGTTCCTACTCCAAATATCTGATGATAGATCATCGACAATATGAATCGGTCTGTTGCCCCCCATGTCGTACCTCCTGTGCAACCTCAGATCACATCCAACATTCATGACTGCCCTAACTCTAGCAACCAATTCATTGAATGATGGCAGGTTTTCAAATGTAAGCATGTGCGGTCTCATGCCAACTAACTCAAATTGCTCGTTAATTGACCCACCGAAATACAAAAGGATGATACGGTCCATCTACATATTCACTATAATAAAAGT
>JBNKGK010000557.1:0-529 GCA_050289785.1 Kordiimonas sp. | reverse complement strand
CGTTTACTAAGGCGCAGATGTGAAAGCAGTATAGCAAGCTCTGAGACCGTTTCACCGTAAACATGGACGACGAAGAATTGATGAGTCATCGTGAGCCCTGAGGCTTATTGAAAAAGATCTCCAATAGCCACCCGAAATGCGATGGAGGTCGAGAATGAGGATGACGAGTAAAGTTTCAATGTGTTGTAATTTAAATTAGTATTTATTGTAATTGTAATTAGTATGTGTCATAATTTTAATTGATATGTATTATAATTTAAATTAGTATGTATTGTAATTTAAATTAGTATGTAATTCAATTTATTTTCTCAAATTTATTGTCCACAAAATAAATTCTAAAATTGTTAAGTCTGAAATTGGTGCTGACTAGGAGAGAGAAGACTGACATGACTGATGCTGATGTGACAGTGCGCTGGATGCTGTAGCCTGATATAGGCTATTATTGAAGCGCTGCTGATCGAAAGGAAGAGAAAAAACTGATGTGATATAATCGACAATAAAATAGATGCTGTCCACCATTACAACCAGC
>JBNKGK010000556.1:0-531 GCA_050289785.1 Kordiimonas sp. | reverse complement strand
GTCTCCTCCATGTGTACAATGCATATTGCACACGGCATAACCCGACCTCCTGATCGTCCGGCCCTCGAGTACCCTACTTGTACCTGATCATCCCCAATCCTCCACACCAAGTCTCCTACTCCTGCCTCGATCATTGTCACTGCCCCGCCATGTCGCATTCACCACCTACACATCATGAGACAAGCAAACACATTTCTCCACACCGAATAACTCAATATGGGTTAGTTCAACTGAAATGCGCTGAATTCAAATTCAAACTAGAACAAGTCAATTACTCATCACATACAAACCAAGGTACTGACCACTTGGTTTCTCACATGCTGACTTATTGCAAGGAACAGTCGGACACTTACCATCCCACCGCATTCACCCAGTGGTTGCCCGGCACCGTTGTCATCTGGCGGGGAGCGGCCCACAACAGGAGCTCTCATTGCGAGGACGCTTCCCAAAATCATCACCATGAGCCATCTCTCCGATGAGAACACTTGAGCAGAGAGAGTGGAGAGGGCAAGGAAGAGCACTAATGTTCTT
>JBNKGK010000555.1:0-539 GCA_050289785.1 Kordiimonas sp. | reverse complement strand
GCAAGACTATCTCCATACCTTTGAAGAATAATTTGCCGATGCGACTAGAGATCTTGTCACAACTGGAGTGGCATTCTTGACGCGTCGAGAAAATTTCATAGAAAAAATCTCAGTTGTGCTGGGCTTCTTATCGGGTGTCATAGCATTCCTCTCCGGTCTGATCGTGACCATGATTTGTTGCACTTTTTGGTACCATTGCATTTGAATGTGGATGTCTCCTCTTTCCTGCTGATGTTGAGCTTTATGATCCTAGCTGCAACATCAATCATGGCTCTGGTGGTACTCAAGAATGGCCTCCCAAAAATGAGCGGTACCTGACGACAGACATCCATTTCGAGTACCACAAAGTCCACGACCACGAAGGAATTCCTGATTCTCACCAGGATATCTTCCGCAATTCCCACTGGATGCCGGATCGATTGATCCACCGGTTGCAGATGCATGGAAGTAGGGACCAAGGAATCATGATTCAGCTGATCATAGATTACATTTGGCATGATGCTCACGCTTGCTCCGAGATCACAGAGAGCATGATCAAA
>JBNKGK010000554.1:0-540 GCA_050289785.1 Kordiimonas sp. | reverse complement strand
TGCAAATTACAAAAGGGTTTGACCCAGTCTGCCTCCTCCCGTGCGTGGCCCACGCGGCCCAGCTAGCCGGCGCAGCAGCCCAACAGTCTGCCGGGCGTGCACCCGCGTAATGGAGGGAACTCGACCCGATAACACCAAATTTGACCTGATAGGAGGCTAACCAGGCCCGAACCCATTATCATACCCGTTAAGGCAATTCATTTAAACCGATTTTATTCCCTTTTCGATTTCTTGCGAATCTTCATAGATAAAGTTTGATTCAAACTAGGAAAGTGTTAGAGTCCTTGCCGACTACGATCCTATCTAAAAACCCCTATATATAGCGCCGCCCATAGTGCGAATTTTTGGCCGCAAGTCAAGAACCCGCCGAACCCTAGGTAGCCACCAAATTTGAGTTTTTCCGCCGCCGTTCGGAGCAATTGATCGGTCGAGAAGCTAGAGGGGAGCTCGAGGAAGCTTCGGCGCACGTCCTAGGAGCCGGAGCACCGCCGAGAGGAGATCTTGCCACCGTAGAAGTCTGGTCGAACTGCGCCATCACAG
>JBNKGK010000553.1:0-542 GCA_050289785.1 Kordiimonas sp. | reverse complement strand
CCACCACTACAGCAGTGACATGTGTTGCCACCACCACAATAGCAATGACCAGTGTGACCGCCACCACAACAATAGCCATCTTTGATGTCACCACCACCAAAGATAGCTCCACCACCACCAGCAATGAAAGCTCCGCCGTAGCCCCAGAAGACAACTTCTCATCCCGAGAAGACAACATCACAAAAGAAGACAACTTCATCACAATCTAATAGAGCTTAGGTGGCTCAAAAAAGACAATTTCATCACCGTTTCAGAGGCTTCGAGCTCCTCTATCGTATGAGAAGACTGATGTGTAACTGGAACTTTCAATGACACTCGATGCTCAAAAATGGATGGCAAGTCTTAAGAAAGCTCCACCTCCTAAGAAGTCTGCTAAAGAACTAGAAGCCGAAGGTATGATGGTAAGATGTTTGGCAAAACCAAAAAAGCCAATGCCAACATTCTATAAATGCACCATGACGAATCCACATTGTGCAAAGAGGCCAGATGAGATTTTAGAGAATGAGGACGAACAAATAATAAAATTCTGCTAAGAAGCAGGG
>JBNKGK010000552.1:0-544 GCA_050289785.1 Kordiimonas sp. | reverse complement strand
GCGAGTCAAGTTATGAGCAGACCGAGGTGCTGTGCCTCCTCATGACCAATTCCATCCGTGATGGCACCGTGGTTGGCAATGCTCGAGATCAAGCACGAAGCTCCTATGTTGAATTCTTGACCACCCAACCGCCAACCTTCACTGAAGCAAGCGAGCCGCTGGAAGCCGACCATTGGCTCCACACCATTGAGTCCAAGTTCGACCTCCTCAACAGTACAGAGAACCAGAAGACCCTGTCTGCAGCTCAGCAGTTGCTAGGCAATGCCAGAGCATGGTGGGCTAGTTTCATCCCCACTCGCCTGGCTAACCAAGTGTAGTGGGCCGAGTTCTGTGAAACCTTCCATGTGCAACATATTCTAGCAGGCATCATGAAAAGAAAGCACCGAGAGTTCATGGATATGCAGCAAAGCAATCAATCAGTGTATGCCTACATCAAGATGTTCAACCACCTCACATAGTATGTTCCTGAGCAGATTGACAACGACGAGAAGAAGTAGTACCGTTTTTTGAATGGCTTATCCACCAAGCTTCAGGAGCGCCTTGC
>JBNKGK010000551.1:0-546 GCA_050289785.1 Kordiimonas sp. | reverse complement strand
AAACCAAGAAACCGTCGCAGTGATTTTGAGGTCCAAATCACCAAACCATAGTTGCCAGTTTTGATGCCTAAATTAGGAAACCTGAAGCCACTAGTTTTGATGCCAAATCGGGAGAAATCGTCGACCTTGGTTTTGATGCCAAACCAAGAAACCCACGCTCCTCGTCTCCTTGTGCACAGTGCAGACCACACACAGCATCACTATTGATGTTTTATATGCCGCTCCGCAAGGGCACAGAATTGTCAATGTAGCACATCACAGGGAGTATTTTCTAGGTATCATATTTATATTTTCCCAAGGGAGAAAGGATCTCTATCATGTCTAAGACTAACACAGGGAGTAACTCCAACAGGTACTACTGTCGAGGACTTGATTGCAAATAATCTAAAGGTCAAGGGGCTGATGGTAAAGCTGCCGGAATTTAACAGAATATTTACGAATTGTTTTCAAATAGGAAAAATAGCGCACCAGGTTCATGGACTAGTGGACTTTGGCCGAGCGCGGTCTACCGGTCCGTGGTGGACTACCGGTGGCAGCAGCTGAAAG
>JBNKGK010000550.1:0-554 GCA_050289785.1 Kordiimonas sp. | reverse complement strand
TATTTTCTTCATGTGTGATTTTTTTCTTCACGTATGACTTTTGGAGTTGCACTAGTGTACTAATGTTCTTTCGATTGCATATTTTGTTTTGCAGGTGCGTTTTTGGTTGCCCAAAACCGGCAACCACCAGGAGCTCGCACTTGCAGTCTTTAACCGCAATGCTCACAAGGTCATGAAGGATGCAATTTCCTATGCTTGCATTCAGGCGAACAATTAGTACTACAAGGAAGTCCTTCACCAGAAAATAAGCAAGAAGCTGGGTTCTTCAGCTATTTACTTGACTGAGGAACAATACTGTCAGGTAAAGAATCCTAAGTCTTTTGATATTCAACATTTGAGATTGGTTGTCACCCAATGGTTCCATTCTAATCCTTTGTCTTTGCAATGTTGTCCTATATTCTTATGTAATACATGTTGCATGTATGCCATGTTCAATTGAATAATTGATTCCTAGGAGGTGAGAGCTTAGAAGGCTACTTAGTCATCATAGAACTTAGGGAGTAGCTTCATCCCTCGCCTCTCGGAAGAATGACTCGAGATTGAAATGTTGAAGG
>JBNKGK010000549.1:0-559 GCA_050289785.1 Kordiimonas sp. | reverse complement strand
TGTAGCTCCAAAATTCATGAAAATTTCTCTAAAAATTGTGGGTGGCTATCCAACACTAGAACCCTTGGTAGAACCCCTATTCATGTACTTTTACTATGATTTTTTCTATTTTTGCCCTTGCTTAAGTGTGACCTTATGCAAGTAAGGTTCCTTTTTAGTATTAAGCAAGGATCTCACATGAACACTTAAGCGTGGTTTAGGGCAGTAGATCACTTCATGCTATGGCCTGAGTGATGGTTAGTGTGGTGCCCCTCCTAGACTTTTGTTGATGCTAGTAGCTTTACTTCATGGGAGTTAATGAAGGAAATTGTATAAGTTGTTACCTAAGTAACATAATAAAAGGTGAGCCGTGTTGTTCCTTTCTTATACCTTGTCTACCTTTTGCTAACACTCATGCATCATACCGCATAGGTTCTAACACTGCTGGTTTGGAGAACGCACCAAGCTTCAATGAAGCTAACTTATCTTCTTCCCTAATGTGACGTCCCCACCCTTAAAAAGGACAGTTAGTCCAAATCAGGATCATTACGGGGTGACATTACTGAAGTAATGACGCATA
>JBNKGK010000548.1:0-559 GCA_050289785.1 Kordiimonas sp. | reverse complement strand
CTGAACAACTTTTTTCTAAACTCTTCATAATTTAAATTTTGAATTAGGTTTCAAAATCATTTTTATTCAAAAGTATCTAAATTATGTTTTTGGAGGAAGGTTTAAACTTGGTTTGAATTTGAAAAATCATTTGATCCAAAATCCCTATTTCTCATTTTGAAAATCTCCTTGGTTTAATATTTGATTTTTATTTGAAACCCAAGTCTCAAAAATCCAAAACCATGATTTTCAAAAAGATTTAAATTCCATTTCAAATTTCCAAAACCTAGTTTTGGTAAATTTTAAAATATCTTTATTTAAAGCCCTGGGTTTAAATTTGAATATTTAAACCAAATTTCAATATTTTAGATTTGAAAAGCCCCCAAAAAGTTTATTTGAATTTATTCTATTTTGAATTCGCTCAAAAATGGGATTTGAAAAGAAACTTCAAAAATCCCTATTTCTAAAATATTCATGATTTATATTTCGAATTTGAGTTTCAAGATTATTTTGATTTGAAAGCCTCAAATTTCTAATTTTGGAAAATATCTAAACTTGTTTTAATTTGAAAATTTGTTTG
>JBNKGK010000547.1:0-565 GCA_050289785.1 Kordiimonas sp. | reverse complement strand
AATAATTTAAAAATTCTCAAATTTTCAATTTTTGAAGTATTTTCTTATTATCCATGTCTTTACTTTATTTTGTCCATGATCACCATGTGCTACAATATAAAACTCTGTTTAATGTGACTTATCTTGATGAAAACCATGCTAGCCTACATTGCTCTTGAATTTTGAATCCAACTTTACAATTTTGTATCTTGGACAAAATATATTAGGGAATGTCTTGCCTAGGTGTTGATGGTGTGATATAACCTTGATCACATCACCTTTGAGTTCATGTTGCTTGCTTGGTTATTCACATGTCGGGCTTATCTTTCACTAATCTCAAGCTTACCTATACACCACCCAGAGCCAAATATGAATGAAAAGATTTGTTTTGCCATAGTTACACTTTTGTTGAGTTTTTGCAAATGTTAATTCTCTAGAGTTTGTGGCAAAATCCTGGTTGATTATTCCTTCATTAAACTTTGTTTTCTAACCTTCATACACTCATGCTTAGTAATGCCCTATTCTAATCGAAGAAGGCATAATCCGGCAAGCATTCCACAAACTCCATATCAAATCCTTATCATTC
>JBNKGK010000546.1:0-571 GCA_050289785.1 Kordiimonas sp. | reverse complement strand
ATGTGGGAATGACAAGCCATCTTCGATAATTTCTGGTGGCTTTGGGTAAAAAATGGCAAAAAAACGGCTTCGGATGCTCACTCGGACTTGAGCCTTGAGGAACGTCTGGTATAAACGGCCCGCATTCATATCGGCCACGGGGAGCATTTTCGAGGCCGATTGCTGGACGCCACAGACAAGAATGGCGCCGGTCCCCCGCAAAGGGGTAGGAACAAAAGGAAAGCAGAACTATGAACGTCAAAAGGCTTACCGCCGGAATTATGGTCGCGCTGACGACCCTGTTCGGTTTTACGGTTAGCGCGCTGGCAGAGGAGCGTCTCGGCGTTCCTCACGAGAAGGGTCTCTGGCTTCGTGAAGCAGCCAATGACCAGGCCAGCCGGGTAGTAGACTTTAACGAGCTCCTTCTCTGGATCATCACTGTAATCACAGCATTCGTCTTCATCCTCATGTTTTATGTGATGTGGCGGTACCGTGCTAAAGCGAACCCAGAGCCATCCAAGACAAGCCACAACACCCTGATCGAGATCATCTGGACAGTGGTGCCAATCGGTGTGCTTGTTGTGATCGGTTT
>JBNKGK010000545.1:0-572 GCA_050289785.1 Kordiimonas sp. | reverse complement strand
GGCCCGCGGCTCGGTGCTGCCACCGGCTGTCAGTTCCGACAGCTCCACGTCAAAAGGCATGACCACAACGCGGCTGCCGCCGACATGCGTGACTGCATTCACAGGCTTATGCGCTGTTGTCGTCTGGCAGGCTGTGACCGCCAGCCCAAGCATGGCGACAATGGTCAGTTTGGTGAGAAATTTGGAAAACACTTGTACCCCCCTAATAAGGCAACCACTCTAAAAACACCCTCGCAAGCTATGGTTTTCCGCCAGAAAAGGCAAATCCAAACTCAAGCGCCAAAATCAGCTTGCGAATTTACGCCCAAGCCATTAATTACAGCCCCGACGCCAGCTTAGCTCAGATGGTAGAGCAGTTGATTTGTAATCATCAGGTCGCGAGTTCGAGTCCCGCAGCTGGCACCATAAGGCCTTCGGTAACAAAGCGTTTCCGAAGGCTTTATCTTTTCTGCGTCAAGGCGGGTCCATCCGGAACAACCCGTCCGATTCCGCCGCCATTTCCCCGATTTCCTTCTTCACCAGTTCCACAAAGGACACGGTCATCCGGGATTTCGGCCGCAGGGCGGGATAGA
>JBNKGK010000544.1:0-573 GCA_050289785.1 Kordiimonas sp. | reverse complement strand
CGAAGTTGGTAACCGCTCCTTGGACCCCTATAAATACCCCCCCCCCTACCGGTGGAAATCAAAGCAACACACTCTACTTGTAGTTCTCCACTTGTAAATGTTTTAGTTTAGTAGTAGTAGTAGCACAGGCGAAGTCATGTCGAGAGTTGAGTCGAGCATTCGCTTGAGCTCTAGAAGTAGTCTCGGAGATCGGGGAGCTCTAGTATCTTTACCTTTCTTTATAGACTTTGATTCCTAGTTCTTATATGTTTCGTGCTAGTGTTCATCTTGAGCTTTGATGCGTGCATAGTTACTATCACATGGTCCCACTTGTTCTTAGTTATTGCTCTGTGGGTTATCTGTCTGACTCAGTAGATTACTCTAGCTCCTCGTTGCTCAAGTGCTTTACCGATGTTGGCGTGTTCTTTTGTATTTTATCAACTAACGGGGAAGCATTTGGCTTTACTCGCGGATGAGGTGTCTGGGTTTAAATCCTTCAGTGAAGCTCCACGTCTTGCATGGAAGTGTGGTACCTACAGGAGTGATAGTCCTGTTAGGACTTTATAATTCACCACGCCGAGGTCATGGCGAGCC
>JBNKGK010000543.1:0-576 GCA_050289785.1 Kordiimonas sp. | reverse complement strand
GAAAAGGCATTCAGGCATGGGTTTTACTGGCCAACGGCTAAGGATGATGCGATGGAGATTGTCGCCAAATGCAGAGATTGTCAATTCTTTCAGAAGCAAACCACGAAGCATGCGAATCCTTTTTGACCCATTGATATATCTTGGTCCTTTGCAATATGGGGAATCGACATTGTGGGGATCCTCCCAAGAGCTCCAGGAGGTTTCAGATTCTTATTCGTCGGAGTCGATACGTTCACCAAGTGGATGGAGGCCACCCCAGTGGTAAATATAACTCAAGAGACGGCGGTCAAATTTCTATAAAGCATCATATACAGATTTGGCGTTCCCAAAAGAGTCCTGACGGATAATGGAACCTAGTTTAAAGGAGCAAAATTCTCAAAATGTTGCATCGATTTCGGCATTGATCATCAGCCCTCATCAGCAGCGCATCCTCAAACAAATGGGCAAGTTGAACGCACCAACGGGTTTCTTCTGCAAGGCATGAAGATAAGGATGTTCCAGGACTTGGAGGCCAGAGGCAGAAATTGGCATAAAGAACTGCCCTCAGTATTATGGGCCCTTCGAACCAACATTAAC
>JBNKGK010000542.1:0-581 GCA_050289785.1 Kordiimonas sp. | reverse complement strand
GAGGTGTAAGGCCCCATCGTGGTCATGAAAGCATGCGACCGCTGCTGCCCGGTGGGCGCCGAGCCAGGGTACATGGCAATATGCCCCGACGTACGTGAACATTGGTGGTGGCGTTGTGGGAAGCCACGGTGGTGTTGTTGTTCTTGCCGCCACTACCGCCGTTGCGGCGGTTGTTGTTCCTATTCTGATTGTTGTTGCTGCCGTTACCGTTGCCGGGGCCACTGCAGTTGTTCTTGCCAGGCGGGCGAGGCGACGCCAAGGGTGGTGACAGTGGAGCGGGTGGTGTGTTGTTGGAGTAGAACGTCGTCAGAGCAGCAGCTGGACCGGAGATGTCCAGGTGGATTTCCTCCATCATGGTATCCGCCTGGATGTGGAGGTTGGCGATGATGGTGTCGACGTACGACGAAGAAGCGGTCGCGGTCTCCGTGGTCGAGAAAGACATGGATCCGGGGACCAGCTTCTTGGCGGTGGCCTGCCGTTCGAGATCGGCGGCGGCAACCTGCTCCTCATCAAGGAGCTGATGGGCGGCCAGGACGCGACGACGCGTGGTGGCGGCCTTCTCCTCAGCAGCTTTGACAGCG
>JBNKGK010000541.1:0-583 GCA_050289785.1 Kordiimonas sp. | reverse complement strand
AACATAAGAAGCATCAAAATCATGGTATGACATATGAGAAACGTGAGAAGCATTAGTATAAGCATAAGAAGCATTGTTAGTAGTCTTGATGTTTTGCTTCTTCTCTTGTTGGATATTGGCTTTGGTGAACTTGATAAATTCTTGGCCTTTTGTGTTTACCCTTGAGTTGTGCTTTATATGTAAAATAGGAAAGTAGAGATAGAGTCTTGATCGAGATCATGTTGTAACCGACTCGGTTACCTTCCTTGTATCACCCTCCTGGATATAAAAGGAGGGGTAGAGGCATCCCCAAAGGGACACGAACTAGAAGTCAGGACAAGTCCAACAAACAACAGCCATCATATCAATTATCATGAGCAATACAAGAACACAGGACGTAGAGCTATTATCCTCTGAGAGGCCTGGATCTATCTAAAAATACTTGCATCTCCTATGTTACCATCCTTCTCTCGATCTTGCAACCACCCCTGCTCTAAATCATTGTCACAAACCATGACACATGCCACCTACATTTTCTTTTCTATTGATTGTGAGCTATTAGATTTATATTGCGATTATAGTTGTTCAAATTTCAAATTTGAAT
>JBNKGK010000540.1:0-592 GCA_050289785.1 Kordiimonas sp. | reverse complement strand
GGCCAGCCTATAGGGCTTTTCACGTGGTTTTGCGTTGCGAATCGCGAATTCGGAAAGCGCCATGCGGGTAAAGCCTCGCGGGTAAACTGCCGTTACCCACATCGTTACCCATATTTACCCGAGAAACAAGGGTACCCTATGAGCTGCTATGAGCATCAGATTGCGCTTATATTCTTGATTTTTCAGTGCTTTTGTTCTGCTATGTTCCATCTTGAAATAAGATGCTGGTGCCCAGGGGCGGAATCGAACCACCGACACGCGGATTTTCAATCCGCTGCTCTACCAACTGAGCTACCTGGGCATTCCATGTCGGGACGACGGTTTCGCCGCCCTGATTCCGCCGGTGGCGTTGGCCTTCCGCCGTCGGAACGCGGCGGTTATATCACGGGAAAACACGCTGACAAGCGCCTGTTTGATTTTTTCACCGGGGGCGGCGAAACGACCTGTCGGAGCGGGCGGGAGCCCCGCCGGGGCGCGCCGATTTCGCGGCATTGCGAACTTGCCCGGACGGCCGGTTCAACACCCCTGCCCGGCGGCTGTTTCGCGAGATCGACACGGCGACCGTCCGGATGCGGCGGACTGCACACGGATC
>JBNKGK010000539.1:0-603 GCA_050289785.1 Kordiimonas sp. | reverse complement strand
GCTGCGGAGGCTAAAACAAGCCATGAAAAGGCTACTGAATCTGCCAAGCAACTGAATCTTAATTTTGTGGGCTACGAATCAAGCAGCGGCATAGTTGACGTAAACATAGGTGGGATCTTAGATAATTCAGTTGGTTACTTGTACGTGCCAAGCGGTAGCGAAGCTCCTCCAATGTCAGATGATAATTATATCTACATTGAGCATGTTTCTGGGAACTGGTATGTGTACAAGACAACGTAACCATAACAAGGCCAGCCAGAGGGACTTCCGCACTGCGTGCTCCAGCCCCTGCTGGCGGCGTTAACTGTCATGAAGATTATCGAGCATAAGCAACTAGAAATAGATAGTGAATTGATTTCCTTATGTAGAAAAATCGAAGCAGAGGAAAAGTCAGACAGAGAATGGTCAGAAGTTGAATCTTGTGACATGTTTCAGACGGAGAAATATTGCGGTGGTTATGATGCCATCGAACAAGGGTTTTGGTTCAGCTACTATGATAAAAGTGGAAAGGAATGGTGGTTCGAAATTACAACTGAAGCAATCGCTCAAATAATTGCTGGCAAACTCCAGTACTTAGATCTTTATGAACCAAACAACTAAACA
>JBNKGK010000538.1:0-606 GCA_050289785.1 Kordiimonas sp. | reverse complement strand
CCGTGAGCGGATCAGTACAAACCGGCCTCGTACCTTCGGCCTTCGTTTCTCTCTCGACTATCAATAACAGGGAAACATAGATAATTTCGAAGGCGCTCCAACTTGGGGCGCCTTCGCTCTTTCCCCCTCGCTCTGAGCCGCTATAGTGGGCCACCATGCAGGATATTTCGCAAAAAGAAGCGCTCAAGGCGGCGCAAAGGTTGCTTTATGATGGGCGCTTCGATGACGCGTTGAAAAAGCTCGACGTCGTCCTCTCAGACGCACCCGACCATATCGATGCGCTTTATATGAAGGCTGTGTGCGAACGCTATGCAGGCAACACGCACGCCGCCCTTGGCACCCTTGCCGCACTCAAGCAGGCCAGCCCGGACTTCGGCCGCGCGCTGCAGGAAGAAGGCCATCTTTACCGCACGCTTGGAAAGAACCAGAAAGCCCTTGCGGCTTACCAGTTGGCATGCCGCGCCAACCCGGCGCTGGTGGCCAGTTGGCAGGCACAGGCAGACCTTCTGAACGCAGCGGGCAGCGCTAACGAGGCCCATCAGGCGGCAGCCCAGGCGGCGCGGCTGTCGGCCCTGCCGAAAGAGCTGCAGGCCGTTACAAACTTCA
>JBNKGK010000537.1:0-610 GCA_050289785.1 Kordiimonas sp. | reverse complement strand
CAAAATATACCAACCACGCACCAAAAAATATGGATACAATGGAAGCAGACTCAGTGAAATCCATAAGCAATCTGGCCGCTGTTGAAGGGAGGAAGAATATTATCCAAAAACTGAAGGCCAAACTGCTATGCCCGCGCCAAACGTCGGCAATAATCCCGCCTTGCTCTGCTGCTGCGCTAGAAACCCATCGATCAGTTTTACCGCCTAGCAATACAATCAATACTACCGGCAAAACAAACAAACCCAGTTGCAACCAACCCAAAAACATATATTCCTCCCAAGTGCGTTGTTTTCACCCGTCATGCTGACCTTGTTGGCGTGCCGCCTGCTGCGCGAACAGCATCATGACAAGCGTCGCAACACCCTGACCACCATCGTCACTCGCCGACCTGATCGGCGAGTCTGCAACAGCTTATTCATTGATAGATTCGCCGGTCAAGCCGGCGAATGACGAGGGGAACGAAGAGATGGACCCTGCTTGCGAAGCTAGAGCTTAGCACCGAACAAGTTCAGGGTGACGGGCCCCTATTTTAAGGCTATGGCCACATCGGTCCGGCTGAAATCGTCGCCAACAAACAGCAGGGGGATGTTTCGCTCTGCCGCCAGCGCA
>JBNKGK010000536.1:0-629 GCA_050289785.1 Kordiimonas sp. | reverse complement strand
TCTATCCAACTTGCTATATTACTTTCGCTCCTCGTAGCTTGAGTGGTTTACCGATGTTGGTGTGTTTCCTTGTATTTCATCAGCTAACGAGGAACCATTTGGCTTTACTCACGGACGTGGTGTCAGGATTTAAATCCTTTAGTGAAGCTCCACGCCTTCATGGAAGTGTGGTACCCATAGGAGTGACAGTCCTGTTAGGGCTTTGTAATCCACCACGCTGAGGTCATGGTGAGCCGACCAAACCTTTGTTGTTGTATTCCCTTGTGTAGATTCCTTGTTGTGAAACAGTTAATTAGTCATCGGGGTCATGAAGTAGAGTAGGCAGCATAGCAGATGATTTGGAATTTAGGGTAACATGCTGTGATAGATAGGACTATAATAGATCCTTAGGAGTTGACCATCTCGAGTCTCCTAACTTGGTGGAACCTTAGCTTACCCGAAGAACCTAAAAAACTAGTGTGTGTGTCCATTAACCCTAGTTACCGTAACCTCTGTATAGCCTAGTAGTACTCATTTTAGTTACTCCCTGTGTTGGTCTTAGACATGATAGAGATCCTCCCTTGGGAAATTATAAATACGATACCTAGAGAATTGTCCCGGTGAAATGCAACATTGACAATTCTGTGCGC
>JBNKGK010000535.1:0-635 GCA_050289785.1 Kordiimonas sp. | reverse complement strand
TGGTGTCTAAGTCTCCGTCCACTCGGCCATGAAGTCCCTTAAAGCTTGATCCATGATAGCAGTCCTTGGCTTGTAGACAATGTCATGCATCGACTGCTCAATGGCCCAATTGGCAATTTTCCCGGTCGCCACCCAGTTATTCAATATCTCACCCAGAGTCGATGAAGTATGAACCTCAATCTAGTGCACCTAAAAATAATGGGAAAGCTTGTGGGATGTGATTAGCAGTGCGTAAGTGAGCTTCATGATATGAAAATACTGAGTTTTGTAGTCACTCAGTACTTCACTGGTAAAGTAGACTGGATATTGGATCTTGCGGTTGGTATCTGACTCCCCCCGCTCGATGATGATAGCTGTAGCAACCACATTGCCTGTAGCGGATATGTATAGCTGCAAGTTTTTGTGGGGTTCCGGGGCTACCAGAGTGGGTGGGGTTGTCAGATACTTCTTCAATTCTTTGAAGGCCTCTTGTGCCTCCTGAGTCCACTGGAACTTATCCTGTTTCTTGAGGAGCTTAAAGAAAGGGAGTCCCCTGACGCTGAGTCATGAGATGAACCTGCTCAAGGCAAACATGCACTCTGTCAACTTCTGTATGTTATGGAGGCTCTCAGGCAGCTTCATTTTGGTGATAGCCG
>JBNKGK010000534.1:0-642 GCA_050289785.1 Kordiimonas sp. | reverse complement strand
TCTTGTGCAGGTTCTGGGACGGTAACGGGCGCTGGTGCAGCGTCGTCGGATGCGAGGCAGGCATGTGAAACAGATAAGGACAGCCAAATTCCCAGGACAGACTTCAAAACACGCCGCTTTTGCATCGGTGATACCGCTCCCTCTTCAGGTTCGTTAAGTGTGTCTAGACTTTAGGCTGTCCTGCCCCTGAAAGACAAGACGAGAAAGGCGGCTTTTTCGAGGCAAATTCAAATATTTCGCGGGAAATCAGGCGGCGTCTGCTGAAACGAAAAAAGGCTAGCGATATTTCACGCTAGCCTTTCGGAATTGGTGAGCCCGACAGGGTTCGAACCTGTGGCCTACTGATTAAAAGTCAGTTGCTCTACCAGCTGAGCTACGGGCCCTCACAAATTCGTCCTCGGGGTGTTTCCCCGGGAACGCGGCGGAACATAGGGGCATCATTCCTGACCGTCAAGCAAAAGTGTCACCTAAAATGAAATTTTTCTGACACCCCTTTCCTGCACCCCGGAATTGCGCCGATTTCAAAGGCAGGATAAGCTGAATTTCATGAAGAAACTTATAACACTTACGACAGCATTCACGTTTTTTTTCGGTGCACAAAGCCTGCCTTTGCATGCCTCGCCGGTGTTTGATGCGTCTCCT
>JBNKGK010000533.1:0-657 GCA_050289785.1 Kordiimonas sp. | reverse complement strand
AAATAGATTTTTAAGAGGACTTAATACTGAAATTCAGGACATGCTTTTACATGAAACATATAATTCTCTCACTTATTTGGTTGAGCTTGCATCTAAGATTGAGATTCAGCTTGCTTTGACTGAAGAAACAATAGCTGAACCATCACCCGCATGTGAGAAAAAAATTATATTGATGAGATGTCATTTGTTGTGTGTGCTGCTATGCCTAACTTTGGGCAGAATAAAAAGGATTTGGCTGCACACCCAATAGTGGAAGAGAGTGAAAGGGGTAAGTCTACTTGTGCTGAACTCAACAATGTGAATGATGAGACACATACTCTAGCCATGGCTCCATGTGAACCTATTGCTTTGGTGCTGAATTTATCCACTACTCCTACTAGTTTAGAGCAATTATTAGTGAAACCTGTTGCTGAATTTCCTTTGTTACAAGATGATTATAAGATTGTTCCTTGTGACAAAGAAAAGTTGTGTGGTCATGCTTCACTTATATCTACACAACTGGTGCATGGGCATGATAATTATATTCTTGATGATACACATGCTAGTGAGAAAGAAGAGTTCAAAATCATATCTTCTATAAATTGTTTAGGTTATATCGAATTTGATTTTGTTTGTCACCTGAATAGTTTGGAGAATGAATTATTTCAGAAATCTGGT
>JBNKGK010000532.1:0-677 GCA_050289785.1 Kordiimonas sp. | reverse complement strand
ATTAAATCACATTTGCATATGTTTTAATTTTTTAAACCAATTTAATTTGCTCTACACATATAGAATGAGCATATATGCATGCTTGATTACCCAACAAAATCACTAGGGAAATTAAAAATCTTCATAATTTCCTTCAAATATGGATGCCATATACTTATAAAGATTGATAAAATAATTTATAGTATCTATAAATTATAGCATTTTAAACTCCACGTTTTATCCTAGCTATTTATGTAACATCTCTCAGTGTTTCATGTTGTTAGTAATATTTTTTTAATTTCCAATGAAGTGTTAATATCCCTACATGACTACTTAAATTCAACCCATATAAATTGTGACGTGGCAACACACAGGTATTTAACTTTTTAAATCAACTTAATTTGCTCTATGTTTGCATGTTTATATATATTTATAACAGATCAAGAGTTATGGATACGCAAGCTAATGAGTCATATTATGGGCTATGATCAGTCTCTGGGTCGAAAGTATATATTTAAATTTGTTTATTAATTTATGATCATATTTCTTATATATCTTTAGATATATTTTTACTGTTAGTATCATGTAATCACTAAAGGAGTGCAATATTATTATTATTTTAAATTTAACTATTTTTACTTAATTTAAAATTAATATATAAATTTATATAAATATAAGCCATTTTAAAATATCGCAAC
>JBNKGK010000531.1:0-688 GCA_050289785.1 Kordiimonas sp. | reverse complement strand
GCCGCTGTGATTTTGGCTACTAGATGCCGCCCGCTGCCAAGCTGACCCTAGAGGACTTACCCCGAGCCTCAACCCCACCGTAGGAGGTGTCCCCAGAGTCAGAGCTTCACCGGTGGACGCCCACGCCATTGCCCAAGATTGAAGAAAAGATGCTGTCATCGCCAGCCCAAATCATCGCCTCCTGCGCCCCAAAACTGACTCAGGTGAGCTCCCCTCATCGCCACAATCCTGTAGGAAGAGATCTCGTCGAGTTCCATCCATCCTGGTGCGAGTTCAAGCTTCCCAATTTGCTGCCATGGTGCCGCCGTGTCTATCTCATCACGCCGCTGCCCTGGATCAGTGAAGTCACCCTCCATCGTCCAATCTAGTTCATGCGGCTGAGATTAGAAGGCACATAACAGTTCGCCCGGATCAGATCTAAGCCGTAGATCACCGCGTGGACGGCTCACATTTCAATGAAGTTCGTGAGCCAGGGGACCAGATACGTGGACCCGGTCTACGGTCCCGTGAACCTATTCCACGAGTTTTTCAATAGAAAAATAGTTCTAAAAATTCAAAAAATCACGCCACATCAACTTTCTCTATTGAAAAATAATTTTGAAAATCCCGTATAACTATATAAAAAGTACCCACTAAGTGCAATTAATATTGAATTCTCTCAGCATACAAGTATGCCACACCACATTTC
>JBNKGK010000530.1:0-693 GCA_050289785.1 Kordiimonas sp. | reverse complement strand
GGCTCCAGTGGGTTGTAGGCTATAGAAATAAAGAAAGACTTAGCTGTCTTAAGCACGCAGCTAGGCTCGCGTGTTTCTAAGGCACAATCGTGCATTACCGAGGTGCCTTTAAGACATGCGGTCAGGCAGCGCCATCATGACCTGCAAACTGTATAGGGTTTCAACCACCTCGGGGCCACCTGTCGGGCCTCGGGTCTCAATGTAACTGCCCGACCTTGAGCTATAAAAGGATCAGGTAGGCACCGATTTTGGGAGGTCCTTTAAGACCGCCCCAAGTTCAACTCCAGGCTTGAACAGCACACACACACATACACAGCAATACAACACTCTCTCTGTGGACGTATGGCATTACACTCCTACGGCCCAAACCATGTAAATCCTGGTGTCCGTCGTGCATTCTCCATAGCTAGAACGCGAGAGACCTAAGCCCTCACCAACTAAGAATCATAGTGGGCTGCTCTAGGGCAGTGTCGATGTAAGTGTCGTAAAACCACTTTGATATTTGGTGCTCCAAGTAGGCGGGCTTTTCGTCATTCTTGGTGTTCCAACATCAACATCATGGTGGACATTCAATCCATGGCTGCCTCCTCTCATCCCTCTCGCTAAGAGCAGGAGACTGAGGGAGAGGCCACTTCCCGCTCCTAAGCGGGACAATCTTGACGTGATGGCAGTCGCACCGTCGGCACGACTGTG
>JBNKGK010000529.1:0-727 GCA_050289785.1 Kordiimonas sp. | reverse complement strand
CATCTAAAGTATGAGTGTTGATGAGATAGAGAGTACCCAAAAGAATGATAGCAGTGGTAAAGGAATAATGGCAAATCCACAAAGATAGGAGATAACTAAACAATTTATACTAACTTTATTTATTTATAAAAATTGTTGATTAAGGCGTAGTTGCGAGACAGGCCTTACAACACACTGACAATCAAACAAAGATCCAAATCACACATGTGCACCACAATAAAACAAATGAACCTCACCAATGAATATTCTAAATTATAACTCGATTAGCTAAATGATTCCCAAAGACTTATTCTTAATCCTAAACTTAAAGACTTAGACTCAATGACTCAATCTCAATCATTACTCCCATCTTCGGGAAACCACTCATCCATGTCAGAGCGGCCTTCATTTGGGTCGTCATCCAGATCATACAAGTCATCCATATCATCCAGCTCATGTGGACCATTCTCCATTCTTGGAGGGCTCTACTCGTAGTCCCTCATGATCATGTTGAAGAGGTGGGGCTGCGGTGGCTCAGGCTCTGCATCTACCAAGATCTCCTCAGGCGCAGTAGCAGGTGGCATAGGTGCAGGGAGTGCAGCGGCATTCCCTTCATCATCGTCATCATCATTCTCTCCCATGTGATTGAGTCCATACTCTTCAGCCATCTCCATGATCAGCTCATCACAGGATTCGACCATTCCTTCCAGGGTGGTCTTCTCCTCATTCAGCTTCTGAGCGTCTTCCC
>JBNKGK010000528.1:0-732 GCA_050289785.1 Kordiimonas sp. | reverse complement strand
TTCAAAACGCTTCCTTATTGCCGTGATCCCTGCCCCTTCCAATGCCTGACCACTCCAGTTTATCTTCCCCTTCCCTGTTCCGCCTGACTGGCCGGGCACTTTTTCCGGGTTTGATAGAAAGGGACCGAAGGACCTATGGGCCTATATGGCGGATTATGAAGCCAAAACCGGAGGCGAAGTGCTGGCCATCCCGCATAACGCTAATAACAGTGTAGGCCATATGTTTGCCCTGACTGATCTGCAGGGAAATTCTCTTACCATAGCCTATGCCGAGATGCGTAGCCGCTGGGAGCCTCTGTATGAAGTGACACAGTATAAAGGGGATACAGAAACACACCCTATTCTTTCCCCTGATGATGAATTTGCCGATTTTGAAACCTGGCATGGGTTGGATGACCAGAAAAAAAACCCACCTGTTGGAGACAGTGAGTGGCAAAGACAGAAACAGTTTGAATATCTCCGGTCTGCCCTGAAGCTGGGGTTGCAGCAGCAAGTGGACCTGGGCGTTAACCCCTTCAAATATGGCATGATCGGCTCAACGGACAGTCACACCGGGTTGGCTATAGTAGCGGAAGACAGTTTCTGGGGGGCGGGGGCCGGGTTGGAACCACGAGCAGGCCGTGTGCCCGACAGTTGGTTCTTCTCAGCCGCAGGTTATGCCGCTGTGTGGGCGGAAGAGAACACGCGGGAAAGCCTGTTTGCCGCCATGAAGCGGCGCGAGACCTATGCCAC
>JBNKGK010000527.1:0-755 GCA_050289785.1 Kordiimonas sp. | reverse complement strand
CAGCCTCACCCAGTATGTCGTAGGAATAAGAATAGCCCTGCGCCTCCATCTTCGCGGCGCGTTCCATCGCAGCGTTGATGGTCTCACCCAGAACGAACTGGCGGCCCATCTCTTTCATCGCCTGACGGGTGGCCCGGCGGATAACCGGTTCGCCCAGACGCTTCATTGCGCCCCGCAGATGGCCAACGATGCCCGGCTCCTTTTCCTCCAGCACCTTGCCGGTCAGCATCAGGGCCCAGGTCGAGGCATTGACGAGCGAGGACGCCGAGTGCCCCAGATGCTTGCCCCAGTCGGACGGCGCGATCTTGTCCTCAATGAGCGCATCCATCGTGTCCGCGTCGGGCACACGCAAGAGCGCCTCGGCGAGACACATCAGTGCGATGCCTTCCTCTGTCGACAGCCCGTATTCGGCAAGGAAGACCTCCATCAGGCCCGGACGCACATCGGCGCGGATCTGGCGGACGAGCGACGCGCCCTCACCCGATATCCGGGCCCGGTCGGACGCATCGAGCGCCGCGTCAGCGATCAGCCGCTGGAGCAGCGGGACTTCAGGTGCAAGTGAGCCGGTGTCGATGGCAGTCCAGAGATCGGTCATGGGGTCCTCCGCGTGAATACCCTATATTATCGCTTGCACCACAGTCGATTTAACTTAAGATTATCAAAACTTAGTCGATAAGACCAAATTCAGAGAAAAATACATGGCAGATGGACTTCCGCACCTCGACCGTTACGACAGCGCGATTCTGAGCGCCCTG
>JBNKGK010000526.1:0-800 GCA_050289785.1 Kordiimonas sp. | reverse complement strand
CATCACTTCATGCCACATTTCTCCATTGAAAAATAATTCTAAAAATTCAAGGAAATCACCTCATCCCACGTTACATTTCTCTATTGAAAAAATAATTTATTTTTTTTAGAAAAATATATTATGAAATTTAAGGAGCATGCCACATATCTCTCCACTGAAAACTAATTCTAAAAATTCAAGAAAATCACCTTGTGTCAAGTCATATTTCTCTATTAAAAAATAATTTTAAAGATTCAAGTAGCATGTCACATCATCTTTCTTTATTGAAAATAATTCTAAAAATTCACCTTATGCTACATCATTTTTCTCTATTGAAAAATAATTTTAAAAATTCAAGAAAATCACTTCATGCCACATCACTTTTCTCTATTGAAAAATAATTTTGAAAATTCAACAAAATCACCTCATCCCATGTCACATTCTCCATTGAAAAATAATTCAAAAAACACTATAAAAAGATATTGTAACTCACTAATGGTCATTAATGGTGAATTCTCTCAACATGCAAGCATGCCACACCTGATGTCACGTCAACTTTCTCCATTGAAAAATAATTCAAAAAAATCTAGAAAAATGTATTATAACTCACTAAGGGTCATTAATAATGAATTCTCGCAACATGCAAGCATGCCAAGTCACCTAATATCATGTCACCTTTCTCTATTGAAAAATAATTTTGAAAACTTTAGAAAAATATATTTTTCAAATCAGTCTCTCAACTATAGAGAAATAAAGATGTAGTCCATGCAAATTTATACTTTTATCCCTAATTATATCTATTAAAAAATCATTATAACCGT
>JBNKGK010000525.1:0-807 GCA_050289785.1 Kordiimonas sp. | reverse complement strand
TGTTCAAACTTACCAAACGAATCAATGTGGCCATACATTGCGGTCTCTACTTACCTCATGGAGCTTTTTATGGAAAAAAATTTACCTTGTCTTGGGTGGTCGAAAGGTTCATCCGTGCCTCTCCTAGTTAGCCACTTTTTGAAATTAATCGGAGTAAATATGATAACAATTATACTATGGTTCCTCAACATTAGACACTTAGGCACTCTTTTTGCTATGTGGAGCTCATGGGTAAAGAGAAAGGGTACAACTCAAGTTATGTATATTGCCAAGCTAAAGGATGGGCCAAAAAGAGTTAAGAAAACTTTCTCAATGATTTTGGAAGGGGTTTTTGAAATGGTATGATGGAGGGGGAGAAAATGGAATCACATCAAAAAGAAGATTTTGAAGTTGAAGTATTTTTCTCCTCTTAGAATATTGACTTCCCCATTATTTGAAGAGACTCTTGGAGCTTTTCTTTTTCTTCTTCTGTTTTCTCTTTTTTCAATATGTTTTCTCTCTTTTTTTCTATGCTCCGTCTCTTGGGGGTTTTGATGATATTTGAGGAGAAAAATCACTTCTTCAAAAACTTTCTTTTCAAATGGCTTGACATGGAATGGCATGGTCATGACTGTGGATATACTGGTGGTGGACGCATATTCCAGAATGGAGTTATGCATGCCAATATAGCTAAACCATGATTATGAAGATGTGGGAGTTGTGGATATATCAGCGGTGGACGCATATTCCGGAGTGGAGGTATGCACACCAATATTTCTGGGTGAGGCTAGCAAATAATGTGGGTAGCAAATCATTTTTCATTTTTTT
>JBNKGK010000524.1:0-934 GCA_050289785.1 Kordiimonas sp. | reverse complement strand
CTGCTTCAGCGCACCGAAGAAGGCCGCTTCTGGCTGGATATCTATAAAAAAGAGGGTGACCCCAGCAAGCTGGTGTGCCGACTGTTCCACCCAGCCAGCCTGTGCGGCGACCGTGCCTCGAATACTGATAAGGATACGGACCCGCAATTTGTGCGCGATGAAGCCTTTCACAGCTCGGTCTGGCAAGGTGTTGGCGAGAGGGCAGAACGGCACAATAACCCCGGCAAGTTCACCGCCTTTGTCGGCTATGAGTGGACCCCTTCTGAAGTGCGGGGGCGCGGGGCTGGCAATTACCACCGCATCATCGTGTTCCGCGACGGAGCGAAGAAAACCAATCAGGTTATTCCTTTTTCCCGGCTGGACAGTGAAGACCCGGAGGCCTTGTGGCAATTCCTCTCTGGTTATCAGCAAAAAACAGGCGGTGAGGTAATCGCCATTCCTCACAACGGCAATGCCAGTCACGGCGAAATGTTTGCGCTGACTGATCTGAAAGGCAATGCGCTCAGCAAAGCCTATGCTCTCACCCGCCAAAGGTGGGAACCCATTTATGAAATCACACAGGTGAAGGGAGACGGTGAAACACACCCGGTGCTCTCTCCAACGGACGAATTCGCTGATTTTGAAACATGGAATGGCTGGTATGCGGAAGATTGGGCAAAAGGCCCCCTTACAGAAAAACAGCGCAGCCAGAAGCCCTATGAATATGCCCGTTCTGCCCTGAAACTGGGGCTGGATCAACAAGCCAAGCTGGGCGTAAACCCCTTTAAATATGGTTTCATCGGTAGCACAGACAGCCATATTGCCCTGTCTGCTGTGGAGGAAGATAATTTTCTCGGCAAATTTGGCAGAAGCGATTACCCCTCAGCAGACCGCCTGAAAACACAGGCCAGGCTCAATGCCGCCGGTTATGCCGCTGTATGGGCAGAGGAGAATA
>JBNKGK010000523.1:0-971 GCA_050289785.1 Kordiimonas sp. | reverse complement strand
GGTTTTTAGTCAACCCACCCTGAACCCGCCTTGTCACCATCCCTACCTTGGGGTAACATGTCCTTAAGGAGCGTCAACAATTCCTTGAAACTACAATCACTCCATCCGTTGCTCGCCTTCAACTGGAAAAGTTTCACCATAACAAATAGTCTCGTGTACTGAGCCGCACAACCATGATACAATGGCTTCTTCAAATCTTTGATCATCTTCTTGTACTTTGCAAGTTCATCATTACTGTACTGATCATCATCGTCGTGTCTCTCAACATTGCGTACCATGTCCTCTATGTTATGCACCTGAAACTCAATATCATCATCGGTGAACCCTAATATATCTGTCTCATTCACATCATCATGATCTTCTTCGACACTGGTAGGGACCTCCCTCTTCAAATATGAATCGCTCATTTCTGCTTTATTAAGTCCTTCCTCCCCATGTTTATTCCAACATTGATAATCCTCCATGAATCCATGCTTAATCAAATGTGACCTCAACACATCATCTGCATGATATTTCTTCTGGTTCATACAATGTTTGCAAGGACAACAAAGATTCCCTCTAACGTTGTCCAACATGTCTTTCTTTGTGAAATCAATAAATGCATCTAACCCTTTGATATACTCATTGCAATGGTGTGGCCCATACATCCAACTTTGATCCGACGACATCTATGTATAAAATAATAAATTATGTGTTGGATGAGATACATCTAACAAGTTCATTCAATTTTTTACTACAAGTGCTACAACATCTAACTCTAATCTAGACAAAAAAGAGCTACATCAAAGAAATTATATTCCATTGATAGTCAATATCATTGGAGTGTGGTATAAGGGGCAAAAATAATAGGAGTAGGGGGACAAGAGGACTAACCCTTACAAGAATTATGCTTCATCACCACAAAATTTTTAGAGAGCTGCGTCTAAAAAGGGAAAGAAATGGTAAGAACAGGGGAATAACAGAGTAAGATC
>JBNKGK010000522.1:0-994 GCA_050289785.1 Kordiimonas sp. | reverse complement strand
CGTCCACATCCATGCCTGCCTGCACACCAGTGCGCACATATTCAAGGCCATCAGCAAGCGTATAAGCCAGCTCCAGGTCTGCTGTCGCCCCGGCTTCCTGCATATGGTAGCCGGAGATGGAAATGCTGTTAAAGCGTGGCATCATGGCGGATGTGTAGGCGAAAATATCAGAAATGATTTTCATGGAAGGTGCTGGTGGGAAAATATAGGTATTCCTTACCATAAACTCTTTCAAGATATCATTCTGGATGGTGCCTGAAAGCTTTTCAGGGCTAACACCCTGTTCTTCCGCTGCCACGATATAGAGCGCCAGAATGGGCAGTACCGCGCCGTTCATTGTCATGGAGACTGACATTTGATCAAGCGGTATAGCATCAAACAGCGTACGCATATCATAAATGCTGTCGATCGCCACACCAGCCATGCCCACATCCCCCATCACTCTGGGGTGGTCACTGTCATAACCTCGGTGCGTAGCCAGATCAAAGGCCACAGAAAGGCCCTTCTGGCCTGCCGCCAGATTGCGACGGTAAAAGGCGTTGGATTCTTCAGCTGTAGAGAAACCGGCATATTGGCGCACTGTCCAGGGGCGGGTGAGATACATACTGGGGTATGGCCCACGAACAAAAGGCGGCAGACCTGGCAAGCTATCAACAAAACTCAAGCCTTTGATGTCATCCGTAGTATAGCTAGCCTTAACCTCAATACCTTCTGGGGTCTTCCATATATCAACAGAATCCCCGTCCTTAGAAGAAGCCTTATTCTGCTTACCTACCTCCAGGCGCCTCGTCAAATCACCAAATTTCTCTGAGTTTTTATTAATATAATTCAATGATTTGTTTAAAAATTCTGAAGTTAAACTTTCGATTGAAAAAGCACCTGCTGCCGGGTCCACCACTTTATTCAAATGGCTTTCTTCCTGCAGAATGATTTGCACATTCCTCGCTAATCGCTCACCAAAGCTTGCGGGCTGATCAGGGAACATTATTGACGG
>JBNKGK010000521.1:0-1033 GCA_050289785.1 Kordiimonas sp. | reverse complement strand
GGAAGGGCCGCCCCATCGCGGCCCCTTTTTGGCCTAATTGCCTTGTAAAATAATCAGTTGCGGATCCGTGAACAGGCTATAGCGCCCAGCCGTGTCAAAGGCGGCGATAGTGAAGGCATATTCACCAGGCAACAGACCGTAAATCACGGTTTCTGTTTGCTGGGCATCTTCCACAATAAGGGATTGTTCCTCAGCCTCACCTGCCATGCTCTCGCCGCTCGGGCCATAAGTCATGCGATATCGCACTTCATAACCACCAATATCCGTTAGCGAGAGAGACTGTCCATCAGCCCGCTCCGTGGGGATATGCCAGCTCACCTGAGCAACGAGCGAGCCGCCTGTTTCATTCAGGTCAATATCCTCATTGGCACCTGTGCCAGAGCCAGTGCCACTAGCATCATTCGCGCCAGTGCCAGTGCCAGCACCACTAGCGTCATTCGCATCACCAGAATCATTTGCGCCACTACCAGAACTGCCCTCATTGGCATTCGGGTCATTGTTAGCACTGTCCTCTGTAGTGTTGTCCTCCACCGTGATCTGCACAGGGGAAGCAAACTCACTGGCACGCCCCAGCACATCAAAGCTGGCGATAGAAATCGCATAATCACCAGCAATCAGCCCTTCCACGATATATTCAGTGGTGGAGGGGTCTTCAATCATCACAGAAACCGGCTCCCCCAGCGGCACGGGCACACCGCCTGCACTATTACCCACGGGATAATATTCAAGTGTATAGCCCCCCAGCTCATCAATCGGCTGCAGGGTGCCATCTGCCCGGTAGGCAGGGATGCTCCAGCTCACGCTGATGCTGTGTTGTTGCTGGGCGCTGGCAGGGGCGCTGTGCAGCAACAAGGCAAGCCCCGCCGCCGATAGCACCCCAATAGTGCCCGAAGAAAAAATACGCATAATGCCTCCTGAGGGAAGTACCATATGAAAAAATAAAGATAACTATGGCAAAACAAATATGGCGAAACAAAGTCTCGCCACACAAAAACTACCGATAAGGGTATATTGAAGAAAAAAGGCCTTGTCA
>JBNKGK010000520.1:0-1119 GCA_050289785.1 Kordiimonas sp. | reverse complement strand
CTATACGGTGGTCAACAGCGGCGCGGCAACCCTGACCCTGAGCGGCACACCGAGCAGCGCGGCGGCAAGCAACGTCAGCGTCGACAGCATCAGCGCGCCGGGCAGCAGGCCGGATTCCGTGAGGATCTGAAAGCCATTACACACACCAAAGGTGGGCACACCGCTTTCTGCGCGTTTGATCACTTCTTTCATCACGTGACTGCGGGCAGACATGGCACCACAGCGCAGGTAATCGCCGTAAGAGAAGCCGCCGGGCAGGGCGATAAAATCAACAGCGTCAAAATCATAATCCTGATGCCACACCATCAGGGGCTTGGTGCCGGTTATCTTCTCTAACGCGACAGCCATATCCCGGTCACAGTTTGATCCGGGAAAAACAATAACAGCAGATTTCATCAATCTTACCCCAGCTCGATGCTGTAGTTTTCAATCACAGTGTTGGCCAGCAGCTTGCGGCACATTTCGTCCACAGCGGCCTCTGCTTTTGTTTTATCTGTTTCCGTGAGGTCCAGCTCAATATATTTACCCTGGCGGGCAGCGTCCACACCGTCAAAGCCCATGTTACCAAGCGCATGTTCGATCGCTTTGCCTTGCGGGTCGAGAACACCGTTTTTGAGGGTGATATGAATGCGGGCTTTCATCGGGCTATTTTCCTTTATTCTGGTGGTCAGCAAATGCGGTAATATCGGCGTTGGGCAGAATGCCAAGGCGGCGCGCCACTTCCTGGTAGGCTTCCATCTCGCCGCCCAGGTCACGGCGGAAACGGTCTTTATCCAGCTTTTCGCCGGTTTTCATGTCCCACAGGCGGCAGCCATCTGGGCTGATCTCATCCGCCAGCACTGTCACGCATTCATCACCCTCATAAAGGCGGCCAAATTCCAGCTTGAAATCAACAAGCCTAATGCCAATGGCCGCAAACAGGCCAGACATGAAATCATTGATCCTGAGCGCATAATGCGTGATCTCTTCCAGCTCAAATTCATCAGCCCAACCAAAGGTGAGGATATGATCTTCCGCAATCAGCGGGTCATTTAACTCATCTGATTTATAGCAATATTCCACAATAGGGCGGGGCAACGCTATGCCTTCTTCCAGCCCCAGACGTTTGCAAATACCACC
>JBNKGK010000519.1:0-1146 GCA_050289785.1 Kordiimonas sp. | reverse complement strand
GGCTCTGTTAAAGTATAATAATCAGGTGCCACGCTATACCAGCTATCCAACCGCACCACATTTTTCTAACGCCATTGGGGCAAAACAATATGCCAATTGGCTAACAGAATTACCAACAGACCTGCCCTTATCTTTGTATTTCCACATCCCCTTCTGCAAATCTCTCTGCTGGTATTGTGGCTGTAATACCAAGGCCACACGACAATATGGACCAGTGCAAGCTTACTTGAAGCAACTTACCAAAGAAATTGAGATGGTTGCCGCACAGCTTAGCAACAAACGGCAGGTGCAGCATATTCACTTTGGGGGGGGGTCGCCTTCCATGATTTCAGCACCTGATTTTGTTGAATTAATGGAAGTGGTTCGCTCTCATTTTCACGTTAACAGTGATGCGGAAATCAGTATAGAAATTGACCCGCGGGAGCTGAACGAAGCCAAAGTGGCCGCCTACGCAAAAGAAGGGATAAACCGAGCCAGCCTGGGCGTGCAGGATTTTCATGCAGAAGTTCAGGAAGCCATTAACCGCAAGCAACCCTTCCATCTTATATACAAAGCGATAAGCCTTTTAAGAGCCTATGGTATTTCCAACATCAACATGGACCTTCTTTACGGCCTTCCTCACCAGGATGAACAGACTGTTGTGGAGAATTTGAAGCTGGCTACAGCCCTTCATCCTTCCCGTATTTCTTTGTTTGGCTATGCTCATGTGCCCTGGATGAAAAAGCATATGCAGCAGATTAATGAAGATGATCTGCCGGACTCGGAAGAAAGGCTCTTGCAATTTATAACGGCGAAAAATTATCTGAAGGAAAGACATTATATCGCTATTGGCCTGGATCATTTTGTGAAACCGGATGACCCTATGGCTATGGCCTATCAGGACGGTAAGCTACACCGCAATTTCCAAGGGTATACTACAGATACAGCAGAAGCACTAATCGGCTTCGGAGCATCTGCCATCGGGTCTCTGCCTCAGGGCTATATTCAAAATAGTGCTGACACCCGGACATATATGAAGACCATTGAAGAAGGCACTTTCGCAACAATAAAAGGCAAGGCCCTCTCTGTAGATGACAGAATGCGCCGTACCATCATTGAAAACCTGATGTGCTATTATGAGGTGGATGTATATCTCACCGCTCTATC
>JBNKGK010000518.1:0-1157 GCA_050289785.1 Kordiimonas sp. | reverse complement strand
AGCACCGCCTCTGGTTTACCTGTTTTGAAAATACCAGAAAGACGCAGCGCTTTTACCCGCTCGTCTGCGGCAATAAGGGGCTTGTCTGTATAGCGGTTCACCTCTGCAAACACGGTCGGCAGCGGATCATTATAAAACTGTATTTTCCCTTGCCGCCATGCAAAGACGCGCGCGACATCAGCGCCCGCCACCAAAGTCACCTTGCCTGTGGGCAGAATATCAGCCCCTTCGCCCTTCTTTAACCTGAGAGCAGGCAGGCCTGCAGCCGACACCACTTCCACTATGCCGTCCTGCACCGCGATGAAGGATTTATCCTTACCGTGGCGCACGTTAAAGGCCGTGCCGAGCACATGCACAGTGCCCACCCCCACAGAAACGCTAAAAGGCTGGTCAGCCGCTGGCGCCACATCAAACCAGGCTTCCCCGTCCACCAACTCCACATGGCGCATATTCCCGGCATAATTCACATTCAGATGTGAGTTTGTGTTCAGCTCTACCAGCGATCCATCTGCCAGGGTAACGCTGCGGCTTTCGCCCACCGCTGTAGCATAAGAGGAGACAAAGACCTCTGGCTTACTGAGATAATAAACCGTAGTGGCACAGGCCAGCAACACAGCGGCCATGGCACCCACCCGTAAACCAGAGAAAAAGCGAAGACTGCCTCGTTTTGACTCGGCTTCTGCTTGTGCTTCTTTTGCTGCCAGTTTCGCTTCGAAATCATCCATCAAATCCAGCGAGAAGCCCAGCCCCTCACACAAGCCTGAAACCGCTTCAGCTTCCTCATAGGCCCGCCTGTTCCCCGGCTGCCTGAGCCACTTTTCAAAGGCCGCTCGCTCATCCGCCGTCACATGGTCTGCCTGCATGCGAGCGCACCATTCATCGGCTGTGGCTGGCATCTCTCTTGGTTCTTCAAATGGTTGATGTACGCTGCTCATGGGTATTTTCCTTTCAGCGACAGGCGCACATGGGCGATGGCTTTTGCCATATGGCGTTCAACAGACCGGGTGGAAATATCCAGCGCCTCAGCTATCTGGCTATGTGTGTAGCTTTTACCATAATAGAGCAGGAAAATGCGCTGCGTGAGCAGGGGCATGGCCTCCATGCTTTCAAGTGCCAGCTTCAGCATGCGGCGGTGATACACCACATTTTCCGTGCTT
>JBNKGK010000517.1:0-1160 GCA_050289785.1 Kordiimonas sp. | reverse complement strand
GGGTTCCAGGCAGAAACGATGTGACGACGTGAATTCGGGTTGTTTTTCAGCCCGTCAATCAGCTTTTCAATCTGATCAATGTGACCACCATCATAATCCGGCCACGAGCGCCACTGCACACCATAGACAGGGCCGAGATCGCCATTTTCATCGGCCCACTCATCCCATATGCTGACACCGTTTTCTTTCAGGTAAGCAATGTTGGAATCGCCTTTGAGAAACCACAAAAGCTCGTGAATGATGGAGCGCAGGTGCAGCTTCTTCGTCGTTGTCATCGGAAAACCCTCTGACAGATCAAACCGCATCTGGTAGCCAAAGACAGAACGCGTGCCCGTTCCAGTCCTGTCGCCCCGATCCGATCCCTTGTCTTTCACATGCGCAAGCAGTTCCAGATACTGTTTCATGAGTTTTTCCGCCGCTGATTCCTGAGAAAAATCACCATAGCCAATTCGGCTGCCACCCCCAACATCTTGTGGCCACTACCCCCAAAAAAATACGGCAGCGCTATTATTGGGCCCGAATACAATTCTACCCACCCAAACTTCCCCCTTTTCATCGCGGTTTATAACACCTATATGAACCCTGCCGGACTTGTTCCGGCTACGGCAATAAATGGGCGATGTAATAAACCTATTGGACCCGGGGGCGGTACCCGGCGCCTCCACCAAAAACCGGCGGTTTCAGGACGGCTTTTGATGGGGGCGAAATAGGATCGACAAGGGCGTAAAGATCGTACTTTTGCTCGGCATGATACCACCGTTATCGGGTCAAAAGTGTAGTTGCAAATGACAACAACGCTCAGGGTTACGCTCTCGCTGCCTAATGGCGGTGCGGGATACCCGATCTTAAGTCCTGTTGGTTAGCCCCTTCAGGCGGGGTTCGGAGGCACCTGGCAACAGAAGCCTCCACTTTTATCTATCTTTTTACGGTTCGTTTTTGCCTCTCTGGCATGGTCGCTGCATTGAGTTTCAGCGAACAACTCAGGCGAGGCGATCATGCGTACTTTGGCATTTTTGGCATTCATGGCGACGCTCTGGTTTACCGCGGATATCAGCGCCGCCCACGCTCAGGATTTGAGTCCCCGCGTTCAGCACGAAGTTAACGAATGGCTGGACGACGCCAGCGCGTTCCGTTCTGGCACAGAAGACACCGCCCGTCTG
>JBNKGK010000516.1:0-1184 GCA_050289785.1 Kordiimonas sp. | reverse complement strand
CCTGCCAGACCTGACCACCGGGGTAGCCTCATGACTTATGAAAAAATTCAGGCCTGCGCCAAATATATCCGCCGCAAGCATACCGGGCCTATGCCACATATTGCCATGGTGCTGGGCAGTGGCCAGGGTGGTATGGCAGAGGCCATTCAGGATGCCACCATCCTGTCCTATGACAGCCTACCCGGTTTCCCGAAAGCCACAGTTGTGGGCCATGAAGGGCGGATGCTGATTGGTATGCTGGAAAACAAGCCTGTTATCTGCATGCAGGGGCGTTCCCACGCTTATGAAGGCCGCACACCGGAGGAACTGGGCTTTGCTACCCGTGTGTTATGGGCGCTGGGTGTGGAAACACTGGTCCTCACCAATGCGGCAGGCAGCCTGCAACGCGCGGCAGGCCCCGGTAGCCTGATGATGATCACTGATCATATCAATTTCGCAGGGGTGAACCCCCTTGTGGGTATGAATGATGACCGCATTGGCTCGCGTTTTCCCGATGTAAGCAAAGCCTGGGACCCGGAGTTGCGGGACATCATGCAAAGCTGTGCCAAGCATATTGGCGTTACCCTGCATGAAGGCGTGTATATCATGACGCTCGGCCCCAGCTTTGAAACACCGGCAGAGATTAAAGCCTTCCGCACGATGGGGGCCGATGCTGTTGGTATGTCCACCGTGCCGGAATGCCTGACAGCACGGCACTGTGGTATAAAAGTGGTGGGCGTTAGTTCTATCACCAATTATGCAGCGGGCATGACAGACAATGAAATCAGCCACACGGAGGCGCTTGAATATGGGGCTATCGCCGCCGTGAACCTTGAAAAACTGTTACGGGCGTTTCTTGTCCATATCGTTTAAGGGCAAGGCTAGCGCAGCGAGCAATAAAAGCCCGGCGAGCAGGTATCCCCCAGCCAAGCGGTGAGGCCATACTTCATAACCTGCCAAATCAGGCAAGGCCCATGGCAGGTACAGCCCGCCGGACGTCAGCACAGAATGGATCACACCAAACTCTGTCAGAATGGCGGCAGCAAAAGCGGCAAAAGCAGCATGCACCAGCTTCCTGTCTATCACCCAGATGATCAGTGCCCCCCAAATCAGGCTGGTAAGTACATAGCCCCGCGCCATCGCCCCCAACAGCATATAGCCTGCCATCCAGTCAGCCCCCATCAGCTTTTCAGCCTGCTCACCCA
>JBNKGK010000515.1:0-1192 GCA_050289785.1 Kordiimonas sp. | reverse complement strand
CGTGATTGGCGTGCCTGCCGAAGAAGGCAATGAAGAAGATATTGTGGCCTATGTTGTGTTGAAACCAGAAGCCGATGTGGATGCTGAGGCCCTGTTGGCATGGTCCCGTGAGCAGATGCCCAAATTCATGTGGCCTAAGCATATACGGCTTGTGGAGGAGCTGCCCACAACACCGACTTTCAAAGTGGAAAAATACAAATTGAAGCAGGTGTTTCTGGCTGAACAGAACACTGACGCAGCCTGATTGTTGGAGTATGAAGATGTTTGAAAAAATACTGATTGCCAACCGCGGTGAAATAGCGGTTCGTGTTATCAGGGCATGTAAAGGGCTGGGCATAGCCACTGTGGCTCTGTACACCGATGCAGATAAATCCTGGATGGCGCGGCAACTAGCTGATGAAGCCGTTAACATCGGCTCTGGCCCCGCTGCGGATTCCTACATCAATTTTGATAAGGTGATAGCCGCTGCAAAAAAAACGGGCGCTGATGCCATTCACCCCGGTTATGGGTTTCTCGCTGAAAATGCTGATTTTGCCCGCCGCTGCGCGGAAGAAGGTATTGCCTTTATCGGGCCCTCCGCTGATGTGATTGACCTGATGGGCAATAAAGCCAAGGCGAAGGCCGTTGTTACCAGCATTGATGTGCCGATCATCCCCGGCGTGGATGGTAGTGACAAGTCTGCTGAAGAGCTGCTGGCAGCGGCAAACGAGATGGGTTATCCGGTGATGCTGAAAGCCGTTGCTGGCGGTGGCGGCATGGGTATTCGCATTGTCAAGACAGCGGCAGAGTTTGCAGATGCGCTGGCATCTGTGCAGCATGAGGCCAAGGCATCCTTCGGCGATGGCCGCGTGCTTCTGGAAAAATATTTCTCCGCTGTACGCCATATTGAGGTGCAGGTGCTGGCCGACAAATTTGGCGGGGCGGTTCACTGTTATGAACGCGAATGCTCGGTTCAGCGCCGCAGGCAAAAGGTGATTGAGGAAGCCCCATCAGCTTTTGTTTCTAATAATTTGCGCAAGGAACTGTGTGAGGCCAGCCTGAAAATTGTTCATGCTGTTGGCTATGAGGGCGTTGGCACGGTCGAATTTGTTGTGGTGGATGATGATAAGGCCGAAGAATATTATTTCCTTGAAATGAATACCCGCCTGCAGGTGGAGCATCCGGTGACGGAACTGATCACCGGACTAGACCT
>JBNKGK010000514.1:0-1333 GCA_050289785.1 Kordiimonas sp. | reverse complement strand
GTTTGGCAAGCCCAGCTTCGCAAACCGGACAGCGCTTCGCTTGTCCGGAATGACAGTTTATCTGCAGCCTAATATAATCCGTTTATCCCAGAGCCTTCAGGATGGCATCACCCATGCCCACAGTGTTCACCTTGGTCATGCCTTCTGACCAGATATCGCCTGTGCGAATGCCTTCGGCCAGCGCCTTGTCCACTGCGGCTTCCACAGCATCAGCCGCCTCACCCAAATCGAGGGAGTAGCGCAGCGCCATGGCGAAGCTGAGGATAGCGGCAATCGGGTTCACAATGCCCTGGCCTGCAATATCAGGGGCAGAACCATGCACAGGCTCGTACAGGCCGGGGCCACCCTCCCCCAAAGAGGCAGAAGGCAACATACCAAGCGAGCCTGTCATCATTGCTGCTTCATCAGAGAGCAGATCACCAAACAGGTTATCCGTGAGGATCACATCAAACTGCTTTGGCGCGCGCACCAGCTGCATGGCGCAATTATCGGCCAGAATATGTTCCAGCTTCACATCGCTATATTCCGCGGCGTGCAGTTTGGTCACTTCTTCCCGCCACAAAAGGCCAGATTCCATCACGTTGGATTTTTCCGCACTGTGCACCAGGCCACGGCGCTTGCGGGCCATTTCAAAACCCACACGAGCGATGCGAATAATTTCCTGATCGGTGTAACGCTGGGTGTTAATGCCCACACGGCCCCCTTCTGGCAAATCTTCAATGCCGCGAGGCTCACCAAAGTATACACCGCCTGCCAGTTCACGCACAAACAGAAGGTCCAGCCCGGCCACCAGCTCTTTTTTCAGGCTGGAGGCATCAGAAAGTGCATCAAAGCACATGGCAGGGCGCAGGTTTGCAAACAGATCAAGCTCTTTCCTCAGGCGCAGCAGGCCTGCTTCGGGGCGTTTGTCATAGGCTGTTTTGCCGTCCCATTTCGGCCCCCCTACAGCGCCCATCAGAACAGCATCTGATTTTTTGGCCAGATCAAGGTTTTCATCGGTCAGCGGCACGCCGTATTCATCATAGGAGCAACCACCAAGCAAGCCTTCTTCTGTGTTGAAGGTGACACTGTGTGCTTTTTCCACCCATGCCATGATGCGGCGAACCTCTGCCATAATTTCAGGGCCTACGCCATCACCCGGCAAAATCATCAAATTAAATGTGGTCATGTTAAAATCCTTTTCGCAATGCTCCCTCCGTCGTCACTCGCCTACTTGATAGGCGAGTCTATCTAACTCCAAATGTGGATCCACCGATCGGGTCGGCGAATGACGAAGAGAGGATATTTTTAACCCCGGTACAGCCAGGGGGATGACAATTTCTGTTTGCTTTCA
>JBNKGK010000513.1:0-1397 GCA_050289785.1 Kordiimonas sp. | reverse complement strand
CGTTTAAGCAACAGAAAACCAAACTCAGACCGATTGATAATTTGTTCTTCTTTCCTTTGGTTGACGCACCGCTTGTCTTGCGAGCCCCTTGAGCATATCGACTGTCATTTCCTGACCATGTCTGGCACCTGCCGCTCTTGTAATACTTTCATTCATCAAGGTGCCGCCCAGATCATTCACCCCGGCTTTCAGGCAGGCCAGCACCCCTTCTGGCCCCAGCTTCACCCACGATGCCTGAATATTATCAATCCAGCCGTTCAGAACAATGCGCGCCACCGCATGCATCAGCACGGCCTCACGGAAAGTTGGGCCGGGCCTCGCGCCACCTTTCAGATACACTGGGGCTTCCTGCGCTACAAAAGGCAGTGGCACAAATTCGGTAAAACCACCGCTGCGGCGCTGGAGGTCACGAATATGAACAAGATGTCTGGCCCAGTGCTGCACCCTGTCCATATGGCCAAACATTATGGTTGCCGTCGTTTTGAAGCCCAGCTCATGAGCCGTTTCCATCACCTCAAGCCATTCATCTGTGCTCAGCTTGTCGGCGCAGAGAACAGCGCGCACTTCATCATCCAGTATTTCTGCCGCAGTGCCCGGCAGAGTGTTAAGGCCCGCTTCTTTGAGCTTGAGCAGATAATCTTTCAAAGAAAGGCCAAGCGTGCGCGCCCCCTGCCAAATCTCAAGCGGGGAAAAGGCATGGATATGAATATCAGGCACGGCCTCCCGCACAGCTGCGCAAATATCCAGATAGGTTTGCCCGGTATAATGGGGATGAATGCCACCTTGGAGACAGACTTCTGTTGCCCCGCGAGACCAAGCCTCCCGCGTGCGCTGCTGTATCTCTGTAAGGTCCAACTTATAGGGTTTATCTCCTGAACCCGTCTTGCGATTGCCTTTTGAGAAAGCGCAAAAGGTGCATTTGAAAGTGCATATATTGGTGTAATTGATATTGCGGTTCACCACATAGCTCACCGTATCACCACAAGCCTGTTGCCTCAGCCTGTCTGCGCTTTGGCATACATAGCTGAAATCAGTGCCTCGCGCTTCAAAAAGGCAAACAATTTCCCCCTCAGTGAGCAGTTTTCCGGTTCCAGCTTTTTTGATAACCTGCCTCAAGTCACCACTCACCAAGCTCTCATTCACCCCCCGGCTAATCGCCTGTATTACTGAGGCTGGTGGCGCTTCCGTGCCCCCTGACCGCCAGGTTTCCGCCCTAGCATAACCTTCTGCATCACTTTGCTCCATCACAGGGCGGCGCATGGACGGCGCCAGCCATTCTTCAGCCTGCACTGCATAACCGGGATAAAGGGTTAACCTCTCCTGCAGGGTTTTGCCCGCCGCCTGTGTCTCCTCTGCCAAGCGATCCAGATGAGGCCAGGGAGCCTCAGGGTTCACAT
>JBNKGK010000512.1:0-1406 GCA_050289785.1 Kordiimonas sp. | reverse complement strand
GTTCCTGCATGTGCGCGTGACGGAGCGCTGGGCCGAAGATAAAACCGTGTATCAGGATATGGGGCTCGATTACGTAGAGTGATATAGTCATAACTTAAGACAAGTTTGGCAGGATGGTGTGCCAAGCTCATTTGTCACCCCGAACCCGGCGCTTTTGCGTCGGAACCGATCCGGGGTCTAGGGATTGAATAAAGTCTTAGCTTTTGCGAAGTCATTTTTGTTTTCTGGATCCCGTGTCGTAACCTGCCTTTGGCAGGGCACGGGACGGCGACAGAGATAAGTCTTACGAGCTTTATATTATCAATAACAAGGTGGGGTCTCATGGAATGGCAGGATGATGCAATTGTTCTCTCCGCCGCTCGCTATGGTGAAAGTGATGCTCTTCTGGAAGTAATGACTGCGGGCCATGGCCGCGCACGAGGGTTCGTTAAGGGTGGCTCAGGCCGCCGTCAGCGGGCCAACTTACAAGCTGGGAACCAGCTTTCTGTTAAATGGTATGCAAGGCTGGAAACAAATCTTGGGCGTTTTACACCAGAGCTGGTGCATAGCCCCTTAGGTGCCATGATGGGTTCTGGCGAGCGATTGGCTGCCCTGTCTGCTATCACCGCTGTTGTATTATCCTCTATGCCAGAACGAGAAGTTCATCCAGATATCTATCATGGCCTTAAGGCTGTGTGTGAACTGCTGGAAGAGGATGAGGGTGGCCCCGTTTTATGGGCAGGGGCCTTGGCGCGGCTGGAGCTGGCCATCTTGTCAGAGCTGGGCTATGGGCTTGACCTTAGCAGTTGTGCTGCTACAGGAAGCACCGAAAACCTTATCTATGTTTCTCCTAAATCAGGCCATGCCGTAAGTGAAGTTGCCGGGTTGCCCTACAAGGAAAAGCTTTTGTCTTTGCCTGCTTTTTTAGTCGGCGGAAAAATGGCAGAAGCTGATTTAAGCGACGTGCGGGCAGGGCTTATCCTCACAGGCTATTTCCTTGACCGCAATGTTTGGGTGGTGCGGGGCAGAGGGCAACCACCCGCCAGAGAACGCTTCATTGCCTCTCTCGCCAGAAAAGAACAACTATAAATGCACTGGATAAGACAATTATCCTGTGGATAACCACAACATCTTGTAGCCTTTTTTATTTCTCTTGTTATAGTTCTGTTCATGACAACACAGCCAGATTTTAACGAAAATATTATCGAGACGCCCTTTGCGAATGCTTTGAGCGAGCGGTATCTTGCTTATGCCCTTTCCACCATTATGTCCCGTTCGTTGCCGGATGTGCGCGATGGCCTGAAGGGCGGGCGAAGGCCGCGGTCGGCGCATCCCTCACATCGGGCGATCTCCGAGCCCCCGTGCGACGGGGTGGGGGCCGACTGCTCAATGAGTGGCAGCCGGCTCACCGCCCCCATGCGCAAGGC
>JBNKGK010000511.1:0-1408 GCA_050289785.1 Kordiimonas sp. | reverse complement strand
CCAGTTTTCAGAGGAAAAAGCATAAAGGGTGAGATAACGAACCCCATTTTCTGCCGCAGCCTTTATTACGCCTCTTATAGCTTCTGCACCACGCTTATGGCCTGCAGATTTTGGCAAGCTGCGCCGCGCTGCCCAACGGCCATTGCCATCCATAATGATCCCAATATGTTTGGGAACAGCATGACCAACGGCAGGCTGGATATCAATCTTTTCAGAGGCAGTATTTGTCCCTACTGCCATACTAAACCTGCATTATTTCAGCTTCTTTGCTTTGCAAAGTTTCGTCCACCACGCCAACATATTTATTTGTCAGCTCCTGCACTTCATCTGCATACATTTTATGATCATCTTCACTGATCATTTTGTCTTTCTCGAGCTTTTTAAGCCGATCCATTCCATCACGGCGTACATTGCGAATGGCGATCCGCCCCTGTTCCGCATATTTTGCAGCCACTTTTGCCAGTTCAGCACGGCGTTCTTCGTTGAGTTCCGGAATTGGAATACGAACAAGCTGGCCATCAATCATGGGGTTGAGCCCCAGGCCTGAATTTCTAATGGCTTTTTCAACCGAAGAAACATTGGCCTTGTCCCATACCTGAACAGAAAGCATTCTCGCCTCAGGTACAGAAACAGTGCCAATCTGGTTAAGTGGCATAGCAGCACCATAAACGTCGGCTGTCACAGGCTCAAGTAGGCTGACAGAGGCACGGCCAGAACGCAGGCCAGCAAATTCATGCTTCAGCGCATCAATAGCCCCCTTCATCCGTCTTTCAATATCGTCCAGATCTAAATCTTCATCACTCATTTTATTCCTCCCCTACAATGGTGCAGGTACCATTCCCCTGCAGCACATTGACAAGTTCATTCTGTGTATGAATCGAAAAGACAACAATGGGTATATTATTTTCACGGCTTAAAGAAATGGCTGATGCATCCATTACCTTCAGGTCTTGTGTCAAAACATCCATGTAAGACAAAGTGTCATAACGTGTTGCTGCCGGGTCTATTTTCGGGTCTGCACTATAGACGCCGTCAACCTGGGTCGCTTTAATCAGCGCATTACAATTCATTTCAGCAGCCCGAAGGGCAGCAGCTGTATCAGTTGTAAAGAAAGGATTTCCTGTACCCGCAGCAAAAATCACCACCCGGCCCTTTTCAAGATGCCTGAGGGCGCGGCGGCGAATATAGGGCTCGCTCACACTTGCCATTGGGATGGCTGAAAGAACACGTGTGTCAACACCTGCGGTTTCCAACGAGTTTTGTAATGCCAGGGCGTTCATGACAGTGGCAAGCATGCCCATATAATCTCCCTGCACCCTGTCAATACCAAGACTAGCTGCATCATTTCCCCTGAAAATATTTCCGCCTCCAATAACAATTGCAATTTCAACTCCAAGTTCACTTGCCC
>JBNKGK010000510.1:0-1417 GCA_050289785.1 Kordiimonas sp. | reverse complement strand
TTTTGACCTGAAAGAACGGCTGGACGCCGTGGAAACCAAACTGGCCCGCCCCGGTGCCCAAGCTGGCGAAATGCGCGGCCTGGACGCTGAGCATAAAAATGCGTTCTTCAAAGGGTTCATGCAAAAAGGCGATGATGCAGCCCTGAAAGCGCTGGAAGCCAAGGCGCTTTCTTCCTCAGGCGGTGACGGCGGTTATGCCATCCCCACCGTGATTGATGCTGAGATCGAGAAGCAGCTTCGCACGCTTTCGCCCCTGCGCTCCATCGTGAAGGTGAAAACCATTGAAACCAACAACTATAAGCGGTTGGTGAACCTGGGTGGCACAGCCTCAGGCTGGGTAGGCGAAACAGATGGCCGCACGGTGACAGATACACCAAGCTTGCAGGAAGTTTCCATCACTCCGGGTGAGATTTACGCCAATGCAGCGGCCACACAGCGCGCGCTGGATGACATGCAATTTGATGCCGAAGCCTGGCTGCAAGAAGAAGTGGCGGAAGAATTTGCGGCGCAGGAAGCCTCTGCAATTGTCAATGGTGATGGTCCGAACAAGCCAAAAGGTTTCCTCACCTATACAACAACAGCTACAGGTGATGCCACCCGTACTTTTGGTGACATTCAGCATGTGATTACAGGCGCTGATGGTGCCTTCCCGGCATCCGACCCGGCAGATATTTTGGTTGATCTGGTGCATACGCTGTCAAGCCGTTACCGCCAGGGCGCGCATTTTGTGATGAACAGCAGCACGTTGGCTGCGGTGCGCAAATTCAAGGATGCTGATGGTAATTTCATCTGGCGTGCTGGCCTGATGGAAGGCCAGCCGGATATGCTGCTGGGTTATCCTGTACTGGAAGTGGAGGATATGCCAAGCATTGCGCCTGATAGCCTTTCTGTTGCTTTTGGTAACTTTGAACGGGCCTATACGCTGGTGGAACGCACAGGCACCCGTGTGCTGCGTGACCCCTATACCAATAAACCTTATGTGAATTTCTATGCTACCCGCCGTGTGGGCGGTGCGCTTGTGAATGATGATGCGATCAAGCTGCTGAAGTTTGCTGCTGTCTAATTATAAAGCTGTCATTCCCGCGAAGGTGGGAATCTGTATGAAAGCTTATATGGATTCCCTTCCCACACGCTGACGCGTTCGCCGGGAATGACAACCATACCATAATGACAGGGCTGCTCCGTCCGCGGGGCGGCCTTTTTTCGTTATTAATTCCACTTAACAATTCTCTCTCTCGTTATGCGACGGCTTGACCGGCGCATCCACTGCATTTGTCATTATTTTATGGACTCGCCGATCAGGTCGGCGAGTGACGAGCAGGAGTAAGAAGTAACTGGAAATACTATGAAATTGGCTAAACAGGCGCAGAAACGCTTCAAGCCTGTTTAACACTTTGTAGAAACTGAGGAAAAGCAC
>JBNKGK010000509.1:0-1445 GCA_050289785.1 Kordiimonas sp. | reverse complement strand
CATGAAACTTTCTTCTCCGAGCGTGGTTTGCACCAGTCTGGCCGCATTAAAGACGCTGTTGAAGCATTGCGGGCGCGCGGCCATATCTATGAGGGCGTGCTGGAACCACCAAAAGGCAAAAAACCGGAAGACTGGGAAGAACGGGAACAAACGCTTTTCCGTGCGACTGATTTTGGCGACGATGTGGACAGGCCGCTGCAGAAATCCAGCGGTGAATATACCTATTTTGCAGCTGATATTGCTTACCACTATGATAAATACACCCGTGGTTTCAAAGAGATGATCGATGTGCTGGGCGCTGACCATGGGGGATATGTGAAGCGGATGCAGGCGGCTGTTAAGGCCATGGCGTCTGATGCCAATCTGGATGTGAAGCTTTGCCAGCTTGTGAAACTTTTCCGTAATGGCGAGCCTGTTAAAATGTCCAAGCGGGCGGGGACGTTTGTTACTTTGCGGGAAGTGGTGGAAGAAGTGGGTAAGGATGTGACCCGTTTCATCATGCTGACCCGTAAAAACGATGCATCGCTTGATTTTGATTTTAACAAGGTGATGGAACAATCCAAGGATAACCCGGTTTTCTATGTGCAATATGCTCATGCGCGAATCTGTTCAGTGATCAGAAAAGCGGCGGAGGCTTTCGAAGGGCTGGATACATCAGATGCAAGTTTGGCTGGGGCAGCGCTGGACGGGATCAAACACCCTGCCGAGATAGCCATTATCAAGCAGTGTGCTGCATGGCCACGGCAGGTGGAAGCTGCGGCAGAAGCGCATGAACCACACCGAATTGCCTTTTTCCTTCATGATCTGGCATCAGAGTTTCATACCTTCTGGAATAAGGGCAATGATGACCCCTCCTTACGCTTTGTGATTGAAGGGGATGAGGCACTGACAAAAGCGCGCCTTGCGCTTGTGCGTAGTGTTGCTATTGTTATTGCCAGTGGCTTAGCCGTTCTGGGCGTAAAACCGGTGGAGGAAATGCGCTAACATGAATGACGATAGAGACATAGACCAGCTTGATAAAGATACACCGCCCTGGCTTCAGCCTGTGCCTGATGTTGAGGAGGAGGAGGGCTTTCTTACTGGCCGTAAGAAGCTTATTATCTCTGCAGCTTCTGGCGTGGCAGCTGTAGCGATCTTTATTGCTGTTGTTTTATATCTCTACCGTGAGTCCGAGCCGGTTGCCCCGCGGCACATACCGGCTGAGGCTGGGCCATATAGGGCGAAACCCGCTGAACCAGGCGGCATGAATGTGCCTTTTCAAGATAAAAAGGTTTTTGATAAGGTTGATGGCGGCGATGTGCGCAGCAGCGTTGGCCTGGCCCCTCAGCCAGAAAAACCGCTGGAAACACTGCCTGCTGAGGCGCTTGAGGAAGAGCCAGAAGAGGCTGTTGCCGAGATCACGCCAGCCCCTGAGCCAGAGCCTGCGCCTCGGCCAAAACCTTTGG
>JBNKGK010000508.1:0-1448 GCA_050289785.1 Kordiimonas sp. | reverse complement strand
CAAGTACGCCTGGTGGGTTTCAGGCCGTCAAAGCATGCCTTCATTGTCGGCGCGTTCCAGGGCCCGCACATCAAATTTGGTGGGCTGTGCTCCTTTTAAGAGCGTATGTGTCAACAGAGCACAAGCCCCTTTGACAACGACATTGCCAATCATCGCCTTATCTTTGGCAAGAGCATTCTCAAGGTTTTTTGGGTTATCCAAAATCATTATTTCAGTGATGCCTGGGTGCTGGGGATCAATATGCAAATGCAATCTAACCTGAGTTCGCCTCAAGACCGTGAAGGTCAAGCCATCTATCCACTCTTCTTCGGTTTCCACTTTATAGAGACCAGAGGGCAGCGTTTTTCTATACCCTTCCAATCTAAAGGGTCGCTTGAATTGGATATAGCTGCTGGTTGTTCTGGTATTCATCACAAGTCTGCTTTGACTTTTAAAAATGATGAGGGAGGAAATACCCTCCCTCATATCTCAAATTAAGATTTGTTCTCTTTAGCTTCCTTGGCAGGATTGGGGTCTTTATTAGGCGCTTCAGGCTTTTTTTCAGCCGTCTTGCTGGAATCTGATGAAGGAACGTTTTTGGGAAGATCTTTATAGGACATCATATGTCCTTTCATGAATGCAGCAATAATTTGCTGCTAACAGCAACCACGGTAGGTTACTACTAGCTTAAATGGGGCTTAATATTAAAATTACAAGGCCCCATTGTTAAATAGGCCATCATGACTTCGCCATATCAAAAACTTTTATCGGCTATTTGTTCAGGGTGATATCCCTTTTCGCCTGAGATATCGCATCTTCTATGTTGGTATACCGGAATTCACCATAAAGATAATAGGGAACAGAAACACACTTGATTCCATATTTTTTTATTTCATCTGCGTTAGCAGACTTTGCTGAAGCACTAAATAAATCTGGTCTAGTTGCAGGTTTAGATGATGCAGAGGTAGTGCCCGTAGGGCTTTTACTGGACATTTAACGTCCTTTCAAAATTACAGCAGGGAGTTGCTGTACTATAATATATGGCTACAGATAGTTTTGCTTACAAGAAGGCAAGGAGACTGACCGGCTGATAATCAGGCACCCCCCTGATTAATGACAGCCCCTTCGTCAGCCCGCTATATGCACGGCAACTCAAAGATTAATCTTTATTGGTAAGGCTTGTACCAATGCTAAAATGTTCCGTCCGCGTAGACGTACTCCAAGAGGGGAACGCTTGAAGGCCATTGCTCCTTTTGGTCACTGGAAACCGGAAAACTTCATCACAAGCCTCCGCACGATGATGTGATCGCATAATTAGTTATTCCTTGCTATTACACGCCATCCGTGATCTAAGGCTCGCATGTACACTGTGCGAAGAGAGCGATGTAAAACCTAGATGGTATCGCTGGCGGCGTGTATTTAGAGCAATTTTCCCCAATTGATCATTGCCCTTATCGATGCCAAAGGCA
>JBNKGK010000507.1:0-1450 GCA_050289785.1 Kordiimonas sp. | reverse complement strand
AATCTCCAGCACCCGAACATAATAGAAAGCCAGTTCATCGGCTTTAAAATCCGGGTCTTTCCACACAGTAGCAAGCTCCGGGTCCCCTATGGAGTTGCTATAGGTGGCATCTGCCACATTCACCGTGCTGCCCACAGGCGGCACCTTCCCCTTTTTCTCCGTCCGACCATCAGACAGGGCTACATTATAGATTTTTTCGTGTAAATCACCCTTTTTGTCACGCCAGCCCTTAATAACCTGCACACGGTCCAGGTTAGCGCCATCCGGGTCTTTCACTGCACGTATCAGGAAGTTGGGTGCTTTGCCCTCTGCTGCACGCGCCATATCCCCGCCCATAGGCACGCCTTTTTCATAGCCAGTTTTAGCAAGATCCGGCCGCTGGGCATCATCCTTCGCATAGTCCCATCCACCGAAAAAGCGCACAGTCATGCGCGGGCCGGTTGTCGCAAATGTCTCCCGCCTCTTCATTGCAGCAAACAGGCTTTCGCGGGTATTTTCCTCCGCCCATACACCGGCGTAACCGGATGAAGAATAATACCATCTTTTGGTAATGCGATAGGCACTGGGTTCCATCAAGGCAATTTTACCCCAGAAATTATCCTCTCGGGCTGCGGCAAATGATGTATGGGCATCCGTGCTGCCCACCAAGCCAAACTTAAACGGGTTCACCCCGTAGGACGCCTGTTCCTGCAGGCCAAGCATCAAGGCAGGGCGGGCATATTCTGTTTTCTTCTGCTTTTCCCACTTTTTATCATTTTCTGGCCGTGTGTGCGGCGCACCTGCACTATGCCAGCGCTCAAAATCAGCAAATTCATCATTTGGTGAAAGAACGGGATGGGTTTCACCATCTCCCTTGAACTGGGTTACCTCATAAAGTGGCTCCCAGCGACTGCGTGTTTTGGCGTAATCAGCATCAATGCGCTCACCGTTATAGTCATAGAGAGAGAACATCATGCCGCTAGAGAGATTACCATTATGGCCAAGCGAAAGCACACTTCCCCCTGTCTTCTCCTCATAGCCCTGCATGAAAGCCCACAGGTCTTCCACATTTTCACTTTCCTGAATGGTGAGTGGCACAACCTGATTGGTTTTATCGGCACCATCCTCAAAAATCACAATACGGTGCAGGTTTGCTGCCTTTTCTGAGACGGTTGAGGGCGTCCACTCATAACCAATGAAAGCCGTGAATTTGCCTGGCTCATTATGCCTTTCCGCATTCGCCCCCACTTTGCCCCAAACCGATCGTTTGAAAGGCACATCACTGACATAATCCTTGCCCCATGCTTGCCAGAAGAACGCCGGGGAATTCTCTCCACCCGTTGTACCAATGGAATCCATATGCCTCTTATATTCTTCAACAGATTTGGAGGCGAGTATCTTCCATGGGTCGATGCCGTATTTTTCAACCAGCTTCAGCCATTTTTTCCCCACTTCTGTTTTCATAAGAAGC
>JBNKGK010000506.1:0-1462 GCA_050289785.1 Kordiimonas sp. | reverse complement strand
GATACGCTTAGTGTTGATGAGGTCGGGCACGTTTATGTAAATAAAATCAAAACCTTAACGCCTTATGATAAACCTTATGTTCTTATGGGTTTGTTCCGCAAAAAGATGAAAGCCCTTGAGGGGCCGCTTGAAGGCTATCTGGCCCTTGGCCACCCCGGCAGTATCGATTCCGGCAAGGTGGGCCCTATAAAAACGGCGGATATTGTTGGTGTTGTCCGCCGGGAAGCTGGCCGTCAGCGCTCCCCGTCGCTCTTGCAGTAAGGTATTTATTGGCGTATAGCATCCGGCAGGATGGTTCTTTCAGCTTGCTCTGAAAGCTAAGAGGGAACGCGGTGAGACCTGTATTTAGGCCAATGCCGTGGCTGTACCCGCAACTGTAAATGGGGAGCCTTACCCAAGTATCCACTGGCATAAAAGCCGGGAAGGAGGGGTAAAGGTGATGATCCATAAGCCAGGAGACCTGCCTCCGCGTCGCCCTTCTGCTGGTCGGGTTAACCTTGCAGAGCGGACCTCCGTGTAGGCGACAGCGTAGTTGCTGTGTGGGTGCCTAAATTACCTTTTCATTCTCACAGCATTTGTCCCATTTGCACGGGGCCTGATGGCCTTCGTGGTACGGAGTGTAAAATGTCTGTTTATCTGAAATCTCTTTTATTATCCTCGTCGATCATCAGTTTTGCTGTGCCTGTTATGGCAGCAGAGACAGGAAATACCGGTTTTGAGGAAATCATTGTTTCTGCTTCACGCCGCACTGAAAGCACCTCTGATGTGGGCGCGAGCATTTCGGTGCTGTCTGATGAGGCGTTGGCACGGGGTCAGTATAGTTTTGCGTTAGATGCTCTGCAACGCTTGCCGGGCGTGAGTGTAAACCAGAATGGTGCTTATGGTGGCACAGCCACAGTGCGTATCCGTGGTGCCAGTTCTGACCAGACCATGATCCTGGTGGATGGTGTTCAGATCAATGATCCTTCGGCCCCCGGTGGCGGTTTCAATTATGGCACACTGGATAGCTATGGCATTGATCGCATTGAAGTGCTGAAAGGGCCTCAGGCCGTTTTATATGGCTCTGATGCCATTGGTGGTGTGGTTAATATCCTTACTAAAATCGGGGAAGAGGAGCAGGGCGGTGGTTTCTTCCTTGAATCCGGTTCTTACGGGACTGCTCGGGCCGGTGCTTCTCTGCATGGCGGCAATGGCAAGGTTGGCTATAACCTCACAGCCAGCGCCATCACGACTGATGGTATTTCCAAGGCAGATAAAAGGGATGGCAACACTGAAAAGGATGGCTATGAGAGCATCAGCCTGCGTGCTCGCTTGAAAGCAGAGCTGACCGAAACCTTTAGTGCAGAGCTGATTACCTATTATAATGATAGCGAAGCGGAAGTGGATGGCTTTGCACCGCCTTTCTTCACCTTCGGGGATACGGATGATCTGGCTTTATCTGAAGAATATGTGGTCGCAGGGC
>JBNKGK010000505.1:0-1464 GCA_050289785.1 Kordiimonas sp. | reverse complement strand
AAAAACCGTTTCCATGAAAACAAGCGGGCCGTTGAAGACAAATATATGGGACCGCTGATCGAAACCACCATGACACGCTGCATTCACTGTATGCGCTGTGTGCGCTTCTCAAGTGAAGTGGCAGGTGTGGATGATATGGGGTCCCTTTGGCGCGGTGAACATACCGAGGTGACAACCTATCTGGAAAAAGTTCTGGATAGTGAGATGTCAGGTAACGTGATTGACCTTTGCCCTGTGGGGGCGCTCACTAGCAAGCCTTATGCGTTTACCGCACGTAGCTGGGAACTTAAGCACACAGAATCAATTGATGTGATGGATGCCCTTGGCTCCAACATCAAGCTGGATACACGCGGCGCAGCCGTGATGCGGATCACGCCTCGTTTGCATGAAGAGGTGAACGAAGAGTGGATTTCTGATAAAGCCCGCTTTGTTTATGATGGCCTGAAAAAGCGCCGCCTTGACCGCCCTTATGTGCGAAAAAACAAAAAACTGCAGGAAGCCACTTGGGAAGAAGCTTTCAAGGCTATTCAGAAGAAACTCAAGGGCCTGAAGGGTGCTGAGATTGCGGGTATTACCGGTGATCTGGCTGATATGGAATCCATGATGGCCCTTAAAGACTTGCTAGCGGCCCTGGGCTCTAAGCGAGTTGAAGGCAGGCAGGATGGCACAGCTCTGGAAGCTGGTAACCGGGCAGGTTATCTGATGAACTCTGGTATCGCCGGAGTTGAAGAGGCTGATTATCTTTTGCTCATTGGCTGTAACCCACGCCTTGAAGCACCCGTGCTGAACAGCCGTATCAGAAAAGCGGTTCGCCACCTCGGCTTGAAAGTAGGCAATGTTGGTTCTGCTGAAGACCTGACATATCGGGTTGCCGAATTTGGTGATGACGCCAGCATCGTTGCCGACATACAGAACGGTAAACACGAAGCCGCAGAGGCCCTGAAGGCTGCCAAGAAGCCGATGATCCTGATCGGTCAGTCGGCGCTTGTGCGTGCTGATGGTGCAGCAATTCTGAAAGCGGCTCGTGATATCGCTGATAAGTACTGCATTAAAGAAGAGTGGAATGGTTTTAACGTGCTACACAGTGCGGCAGCACGGGTGGGGGCTCTGGACCTTGGGTTGACCACAACAGGCGGTGTGTCTGCCATTCTGAGCGATGCAGAAGCTGAAAAGGTAAAAGCTGTCTTCCTTCTGGGCGCTGATGAAATTGATACCGCAGCCCTTAAAAAGGCTTTCACTGTTTATATTGGCACCCACGGGGATGCCGGTGTTGCAAATGCTGATGTTATTTTGCCTGCAGCGGCTTACACTGAGAAGTCTGGCACTTACATCAACACTGAAGGCCGGGTTCAGCGCACGGAAAAAGCTGTGTTCTCACCTGGTGAAGCGCGAGAAGACTGGACAATCTTCCGAGCGCTTTCCGACGTGTTGGGCCAGACACTGCCATACAATAACCTGACTGAG
>JBNKGK010000504.1:0-1495 GCA_050289785.1 Kordiimonas sp. | reverse complement strand
GCCACGGCTGAGGAAGACCCCTTCTCTGAAGAAGAGTTTTTGCGCCTGATGCGGCTGGCGCGCATTGGCTGTGACCAGATCAAACAGGCGCAAGCAAAAGCATTAGGGTTATAGAATGCCAAGGCAGTTCACAGGCAATAAGCTGGTTATCGCCAGCCACAACAAAGGCAAAGTGCGTGAAATTGGTGAACTGCTCGCCCCTTTCGGGGTGGAGACCATTTCAGCGGGGGAGCTGAACCTGCCTGAACCTGTGGAAGATGGAGACACCTTCATCGCCAACGCAGAAATCAAAGCCCTGGCCGCTGCCACAGCGGCTGGCCTGCCCGCGCTGGCGGACGATAGCGGCCTTGAAGTAGCAGGCCTGAACGGCGAACCCGGCATCTACAGCGCCCGCTGGGCCGGGCCGGAGAAAGATTTTTCCCTCGCCATGAAAGCCGTAAATGAAAAACTGGGTGATAACCCGGATAAAACAGCCAATTTCACCTGCGCGCTCACGCTCGCCTGGCCTGATGAGTATACAGAAAGCTTTGAAGGTAAAGTGTTTGGCGAACTGACCTGGCCCATGCGCGGCGAAAAAGGCTTTGGCTATGACCCGATTTTCATTCCCAAGGGCCATCAAATCACCTTTGCAGAAATGGATGCAGCCGACAAACATGCCATGAGCCACAGGGCGGATGCGTTCCGGCAACTGATCAATGCCTGCTTTAAAAACGCATAATCACCCGGATATTCAAGCATCATCCTATGAAGGGCCAACCGCCATTTATGTGCATTGGCCTTTTTGCCTGAAAAAATGCCCTTACTGTGATTTTAACAGCCATGTGCGCGAAACTGTGAGCCACACAGATTGGCGCAGAGCACTGGAAACAGAAATCACTTTCTTCGCCGAACGTTTCCCCAACCTAAAAGCCAAATCCATCTTCTTTGGTGGTGGCACCCCCAGCCTGATGGAACCTGAAACCGTTCATGCTGTTATCACGGCCATTCAAAAGGCCTGGGCACCGAACAGGGATATTGAAATCACACTGGAAGCCAACCCCTCCAGCGTAGAAGCCGGGCGTTTCAAAGCGTATAAAGAGGCCGGGGTAAATAGAATTTCTATTGGTATTCAATCCCTTAGGGATGAAAGCCTGAAGTTCTTAGGCAGGTTACATAATGCCAATGAAGCCCTTCACGCCCTTAAAGTTGCGCGAGATAACTTTGATAGGGTCAGCTTTGATCTGATCTATGCCAGACCTGAACAATCACTTGAAAGCTGGCGAACAGAGTTAACGGAAGCACTGGCTTTTTCCCCTTCTCATCTATCGCTTTATCAATTGACTATTGAGGAGGGCACCGCCTTCTATCACCAATATGCCAGAGGTAAGTTCACCCTGCCAGATGAAGAGGAGGCCGCTCGCCTGTTTGACCTGACAGCAGAGCTAACCGAAAAAGCCGGATTACCCGCTTATGAAATTTCCAACCATGCCAGGCCGGGTGAAGAATCCCGCCATAA
>JBNKGK010000503.1:0-1497 GCA_050289785.1 Kordiimonas sp. | reverse complement strand
CCTGACGGCGAGAGGTTTTTCTCCATTGTGCGCACTGTAACCGCGGGCGGCGGTGGTTATAGGCGGCCCCAAATTGAACGGGCCATTGCCCTTTGCTGCCCATCCCAGCACGCACACAAGCTGATCTACACAAAGAACACAGATATTTCTGCCGTTAAACCAACACCCATAGGCATTACATGCCGCGTATGCCACCGGGCCGACTGTCTGGCACGAGCAGAACCACCCATCGGCCGCTCGCTTCTGTCCGATGATATCAGGCGGCCAGTAACACCCTTTGGTCTCGCTGACCCCTAAGATTCATCCGGCTTGTGTTCCCAGGTCCCCCTTGAACTCATAACAAATCCAAGGCGGTTCGCATAAGCTTCACGGTAAGACAGGAAAACATCATGCAAGGCAGCGAGGGTTTGAACGGGTTGATCCCAATCCGGCACCATAACCTGGAGCTTTGCTTTTTTACCCAGATACACCGATACGCTTTTTAAGACCTCAACGGGGCTTTCTTTCATTTCTTCATGAGTGATCATTTTCAATTCAGGAAGTAAAGACAGATGACCTTCCAGTTTCACTTCCTGCCTTAACAGGTCTTCCACCCATTGATCAGCTTCAGAAGGGTTAAAATCCTCTTCACTCAATGAGCCCCCAGCCAATTGAGATAAGCTGCGCAGATTTAATGTTGACAACAAAGTCGCTTCCATGGCCTGCAACAGTTTATTGCGGCGACTATAATATATGACCTTTGCCTCTGTTGCCGTGAGATAATCTGATACATGCCGCCAGGTGAGGCCACTGTGTTCAATCAAACCCTGAAGGACATCAAATTGAACAAGCATATAGAGGCCCTTGCCCTGGCCATAACGCCGTTCTATCTCCCAGAACAGCCTAACGGGATTATAATCACTACTTATCTTGGCCCAAATGGCACTCGCTCTGCCAATCAGCTCATAAGAGACCGGGTGCCCGTTCAGCCCGAGCGTCTGGGAAAAATACTCAGCCTGACTATAAGGCAGGGAAACAATAAAAGTGGGGCTTTTTTTACTTCTACCGGGCAACTCACCTTGCCAATGTAACTGGCTCTGCCCCATGGCATTGTTGGCCGCAACTTCGTAGCTGACAGAAAACACCTGCGCCTTGGGGTAAAGGTGCCTTAATCTCTTTACCAGAGCCCATTCCCCCTGCCTGCATAGCACCAGAATGGTGGGCTGACCTTCATACCGCTTTTCAAGAGCACCCCCTGCACTGTCAACACGGCACGTCAGGTCACCATAATATTCTCTATATGACTGTACGATATCAGGGTCAGACACCCAGATATCCTGCTTGCCAAGAGCTGAAAGCATGACTGGAAGGCCCCAGTTTTCGGACAGTTTTAAAAACTGCCTGAGTAACGCAGCTTCATCCGGCTGATATTTGTGCTGAGAGATAGTCATGACGGTAACTTTTTACCGGCGAGGTTATATTCTTCCGGCACTTTGGTGACACCTTCCCCAGGGCCAT
>JBNKGK010000502.1:0-1590 GCA_050289785.1 Kordiimonas sp. | reverse complement strand
ATACCACTTTTGTCAAGCCTGCTTTTTCGTTTATGCTGCTTAAAAGGCACTGTTTTTTCAGTGCGCCCTATATGGGATGACGATCAGGCCATTTTGAATGAGGCACATCATGCGGGAACAGCTGGTTACAGTATTTGGCGGCTCTGGTTTTATTGGCCGTTATGTGGTGGAAAAACTGGCGGCGGAGGGCTGCAGAATCAGGGTGGCGGTTCGGCACCCGCATGAGGCCCTGTTCCTGAAGCCATTGGGGGCGCCGGGCCAGATACAGCTGGTGCAGGCGAATATCCGCTCCGCCCGGTCTGTGCAGGCGGCGGTGCAGGGCGCGGATGCAGTGATTAACTTGGTTGGTATTCTCTTTAACAGTGGCGCGCAAACCTTCTCGGCGCTGCAGGTGGAAGGGGCAGGCCATATTGCCGAAGCGGCCGCCCGCGCGGGCGCTGCGCGGTTGGTGCATGTGTCTGCCATCGGGGCTGCTGGTGATGCAGTGGCAGACTATGCCAAAACCAAAGCACTGGGGGAAGAAGCTGTGCTGGCGGTTTTTCCCTCTGCTACCATTTTTCGCCCCAGTCTGGTGATTGGCCCGGAGGATGGTTTTTTCAACCGGTTCGCCCAGTTGGCGAAGCTATTGCCGGTTCTGCCACTGCCGGGCACGGAAACCCTGTTTCAGCCTGTTTATGTGGGTGATGTGGCAGCGGCGGTGGCAGCAGCGGCCACAGGCAGGCTTCCGGCACCAAAAGCGGGCGGCAAAATATATGAGCTGGGTGGGCCAGAGGTACTGAGCCTCAGGGCGCTTTTGCACCGCCTGATGGATTATATTGATGTGCAGAGGTCGATTGTGCGCTTGCCCTGGTCTGTCGCTATGCTGCAGGCAAGCTTTATGGGCCTGTTGCCGAACCCGCCCCTTACGCGTGATCAGGTGCGCTTGTTAAGGCATGATAATATTGTCTCAGCGGACAGGCCTGGTTTTGCGGCCCTTGGCATGAAGCCCCAGCCCATTATGGCGGCGATGGCAAAATATTGCACCCAGTATCGCCCCAAGGGCCAGTTTGAACGGGCTAGGTGAGGGCCAGCAGGCCAAAGATAAACAGGCCCAGCGCCACGCGGTATACCACAAAAAGGGTCATGCTGGCGTGTTGCAGCCAGCGCATCAGGAAATGAATGGCCAGCATGGCAACCGCGCAGGAAAGCAAGGCGGCAAGGCCAGTGTCTGCCCACAGGATCGGGTCTTCCGCTTCTGCCACATCCTTGGCCAGCAACAGTCCCGCGCCCAATATGGTGGGGATGGAAAGCAGCATGGAAAAGCGGGCGGCATCTGGCCTGTTGAAGCCAAGGAAGCGCCCCGCTGTCATGGTAATGCCGGCACGGCTGGTGCCGGGGATGAGCGCCAATATCTGCGCCAGGCCAATCATGAGAGCCGGTTTCAGCGCCATGCGGTCCATATCCTTCTCCGTGCTGCCGCGTTTGTCGGCTATATAAAGAAGAAGACCAAAGACGATGGAGGTGGTGGCAATCACCCCTGCGGTGCGGATAACATCCAGCAAGCCAGAGGCTTTTAGCGCAAACCCGGCAATGAAGGTGGGGATAGTGGCA
>JBNKGK010000501.1:0-1607 GCA_050289785.1 Kordiimonas sp. | reverse complement strand
AGAGGCGAATGCTGTGGAACCGGGTAAAAGGCCGCTGAGCTCCATGACACCCACACTCGTGTTTAAAAATGGTCAGCCTGTGCTGGCAACGGGCAGCCCAGGCGGCTCCACCATTATCACGGCTGTTTTGCAAATGGCCCTGAATGTGATGGAATTTGACATGAATGTGCAGGAGGCGACAAATGCCCCCCGCATTCATCATCAATGGTTTCCTGATCGGTTAAACATGGAACCCGGCCATAACGTTGATACACGCACTCAATTAAGGGCGATGGGGCACAATATCAGGCAGGAACCTGGGAATTTCCGTGATCCGGTTCTTGGGGCCATACAGGCTATTGAGCGCCGTGCAGATGGCCTGCTCTTTGGGGCAACCGACCCCCGCAGGCCGGGGGGCGGTGTAGCTGCTTATTAGTGCTTGCCTTTACTTTCTTTTCTCTATGGCCGGGGTTTGCCCTAACAGTTTTTGAATGGTCCGACGTATAGCTATGCCAATATTTGTCAGGTCATTTCCGGCTGCATAAAGGGCCGGCACCATAAACAGGGTCACAAAAAAGGCAAGCAACACGCCAGAAGCCAGAGAGACAACAACAGGCTTCAAAAAAGCGGCTTGAATGGATTTCTCCAACATCATAGGCACCAAGCCAATAAAGGTGGTAATAGAGGTGAGCAGAATAGGGCGGAAGCGTGCCACTCCAGCTTCTAAAATAGCCTCCATTGGTTTCAGGCCACGTTCGCGTAGTTTGTTACAGTAGTCCACCAGAACCAGGTTATCGTTCACCACAACGCCAGCGGCCGCGGCAATGCCGAAATAGCTCATCATCGCCATGGTCATGTCCACAGCCAGATGGCCCAGAATGGCGCCAACAAAGGCAAAAGGAATAGCAATCATAATTGCAATGGGCTGCCAATAGCTACGGAAGGCGATGGCAAGCAGCATATACATCAGAAAAAAGCAGATAATATAAAGCCGGATCACATCTGCCACGAAACGTGCCTGACCTTCAGCCTGACCAATAATGCCATGGGAAATACCTGGGTATTTCTTCGACCATTTGGGGAAGAAATTCACATTCAGGTCTTTCATGATGTCGCCGCGCACGCTTTCTTTCAGGTCACCACTGATGCGGGCAGCACGGCTCATGTTCCAGCGGGCAATATATTTCACGCCGGGCGCATAATCCAGTTCTGCTACTGCATGCAGTGGTATTTCCCGACCATCAGCCGTTCTTATGCGAAATTCCTTGAAGCTTTCTGTTGTTCGCCTGTCTTTTTCCGGGTACCGAACCATGACTTTCACATCCTGGCCATTGCGGGGAATACGTTGCACCTCTTCTCCGTAATAGGCCTGACGTACCTGGCGTGATACATCAGCCAGCGTGACACCAAGCTTTTCTGCACCGGGCTTCATGCTGATGCGGATTTCCTCCGATGCGTTTTCCAGGTTGTGACGAACATTATAAAGGGCATCATAGGTCTGCAGCTGTTCTTTCAGTTCATCGACGGCAGCTCTCAATACTTCCAGATCAGGATGAGCGATGGATAGCTCAAAATCCGGGTCATTCTGGTCTGTCGTATATTTCATAGTGACAGATTTTGCATCTGGG
>JBNKGK010000500.1:0-1609 GCA_050289785.1 Kordiimonas sp. | reverse complement strand
ATCTTCACTCACACTGTGCCTTGTGCAGCATTTTATGGTTCGCCAGCCCGGTAGCCATCATGGTTTTGGCAATTGGGTGTGCACATAGGCTTTCAGAATGGCATTCATATGGCTTTGATAGCCTTTGCCCTGGCTTTTAAACCATTCTACAACGTCTGCATCAAACCGAACAGTGAGCTGTTTTTTAGACACAGGCATCGCCAATTTGGCATTTTGCCAGAAATGTTCATCAAGTTCGGGAATGTCGCTATAGTCAATATCGCTATCAGGCATTGCTGCCAGTTCTTCAAGGCTCAACTCTTTTTTGTAATTTTTCTTCATATCGTTGCCTTTCGGCTTTGTTTGCCCGTCTTGCAGAAATCAGGCGTATATTGCCATTTCTATCTGTATGAACAACTGTGAGGAATGCTATATTCTCAACAGTACCTATGCTGATTTTTCTCACCTCGCCATAGTCAGTGCGATCATCAACATATGTCAGAACAGGGTTTGCGAAAATCCGACTTGCCGTTTGGAAGCTAACACCATGCTTCTGAATATTGAGCCGGTTTTTCTTTTCATCCCATTCATACATTTATGATTGTACCTACATTTGTAGTTTTTTCAAGATGAAAGGAAGGAGGAAACCTCACTCACACTGGGCTTTATGCAGCATTTTATGGTCTGCCAATACGATGGCCATCATGGCTTCGGCGATGGGCACGGCGCGGATGCCCACACAGGGGTCATGTCGGCCTTTGGTCAGCACATCTGTTGGCTCACCATCCAGCGTGACGCTTTTACGCGGTGTGAGGATAGAGCTGGTCGGTTTCACTGCAAAGCGGGCCACAATGGGCTGGCCTGTTGAAATGCCGCCCAGAATGCCGCCGGCTTTGTTGGAGAGAAACTCTGGTTTGCCATCTGGCCCCGGCACCATTTCATCCGCATTTTCTTCGCCTGTCAGGCAGGCGGCTTCCATGCCTGCACCAATTTCCACGCCTTTGGCGGCGTTAATGCTCATTAGCGCAGTGGCGAGGTCAGCATCCAGCTTGGCATAGATGGGTGCCCCCCAACCTGCGGGCACACCTTCGGCCACCACTTCAATCACGGCACCAATGGAGCTGCCAGCCTTGCGGATTTTATCAAGCTCAACAGCCCATTCTTCCGCAGCCACCGGGTCTGGGCAGAAAAAGGGGTTTTTATCCACTTCTGCCCAATCAAAACGGGTGCGGTCTATTTTGTGTGGGCCCATCTGCACCATGGCAGCACGGATGGTGATACCACTGCCCAGCACCTTGCGGGCAATGGCACCGGCTGCCACACGGGCGGCTGTTTCCCGCGCGCTGGAGCGGCCACCGCCTCTGTAATCGCGAATGCCGTATTTAGCGATATAGGTGTAATCCGCGTGGCCGGGGCGGAAGGTTTTGGCGATCTCCCCATAATCCTTTGAGCGTTGATCTGTGTTTTCAATCATCAACTGTACGGGGGTGCCGGTGGTTTTGCCCTCAAACACGCCAGACAGGATTTCGACCTGATCGGCCTCCTGCCGCTGGGTCGTGAATTTATTCTGACCCGGTTTGCGCTTGTCCAACCACGTCTGGATCATCGCCTCATCCAAAGCGACATTCGG
>JBNKGK010000499.1:0-1625 GCA_050289785.1 Kordiimonas sp. | reverse complement strand
GGAAAATATCGCTGCCTTTGGAGGAGACCCGGATAATGTAACCTTGTTTGGGTGCTCGTCGGGTACAGCCAGCATCCATGCCTTAACCGTTTCACCTTTGGCGAAAGGCCTTTTTCATAAAGCGATTGCAGAGAGTGGTTCTTTGTTCTTTCCATGCCGGGGCCTTTCAGAGCGGCTTTTGGGCGCACAGTCTGGCGAGGAACTGGGTACTGAATTCATGAAAAGTGCGGGTGTCTCCTCCCTTGCAGAAATGCGAGCGCTGACAGCTGATGAGCTGATCAAAATTGCAGACACGGCAGATGGTGGCGATTTCTATAAAAAATCTGATGAAGTGGTGGATGGCTGGGTGATCCCTGATCAGCCAGGTGAGATTTGCAGACGCGGAGAACAAAACAAGGTTTCTGTTATTGCGGGTTTCACGGAAAATGATGGCAGCGTGATAGATATGCTGGGTTACGCTTCTGATATTCCGGAAACCCCGGAAGCTTATGAAGCCGAAATTCGCAAACGCTATGGTGATCTGGCAGATGATTTTCTTTCCCTCTATCCTTCCAGTGATATTGACCAATCCTTTTATGATGCTCTTAGAGATCGTGCTTTTGGCTGGGCCGCAGAAAGCTGGATGCAGCATATGAGTGCTCTTGGTTTGCCATCTTATTATTTCCTGTTTGCTCATAAGCCACCTACTGCAGGCATTATGCGGCCAGTGCCGGGCAATAACAGACAAAGACCAACAGGCTCTGCCCACGGGGCAGAGGTTGCCTATGTGCTGAATGCCCTGGATAGCCACCCAATGGCAGCGGATTATCCCCCTGAAGACGTTGATTATGTGATGGCAGAGCTGATATCAGATTATTGGATCGCTTTTGCGGCAACTGGCAAGCCTGAGGTAGATGGCCGCCCGGTGTGGAAGCCCTACACCAATGAAGCCCGTCATTATATCACGTTTGAGGATGGTGCTGCTCAGCCAGGCAAAGACCTGTTCAAAGGTATGTGGGAGCTTTTGGATGAGGATGTAAGGCGTCGGCGCAGCCTGCCCGGTGTTGGGCGCGATTATTATCAGGTGGGGATATCTTCTCCTATTTTGCCCAGCGCCTAATCTTGTTGGCTCGACTGCATTTGCAGGGTGAAAATGTTCCTTAAAGTCCCTTTAGGGAACATTTTTGTTTCATTGTTCTTCACTTTTTGTATAATGGTCGGATTGGGAAGAAGAAGGACGGTGCAGTTTTCTGGCTTTGGTTTGGCTAAATGAGGATGTGAGCTCATGGTGCACCAATAGTTGGAGACAGTGCAGATGGTAGGGAACCACAGTTCTGATTGCACCGCCAGGGATAGTGGCGGCCATGCCAGAGAAAAAACAGAGGAAGAGACCAGACTTGTCTGCTCCGGTTGCTCGTGTAGGGGCGGGGCGGGATAAGGCTTCTATACGCCCTCTCAAGGGTGCAAAAACACCTTCTTTAGTCAATGTAGAAAAATCTGCGCACAAATTGTTTCTTGATGAACTTTATCGAAATTACTGGGATGAACTATGCGGCAGACTAAGAAAAATTTATGGTGCAGGCCCACCTGAACCTGAGGATATTGCTCAAGCGGCCTTTGCAAAAATTGCGGCGCTGGAGTCCATA
>JBNKGK010000498.1:0-1631 GCA_050289785.1 Kordiimonas sp. | reverse complement strand
GAAGAGTTTCGCAGCCAGGTTGCGCGGCGTATTTGTTGTTTCTGCTTTGGCCATCACCCTGCCTAGTGCTGCGGGGGATTTGCCTGAGCATGGCCTGCCGACAGCCAAGCCTGAAGCTGTGGGCATGTCGACCGAACGCTTGAAGCGCATTGTGCCTGCCATGCAGCCCTTTGTGGAAGCAAAAAAGGCGCCAGGCTTTTTAACAGTGATAGCCCGTAAGGGCAAAGTTGTGCACTTTGAAACCCAAGGCTGGGCGGATGCAGAGCGTAAAAAGCCCCTGAAGGATGATACCATCTTCCGCATGTATTCCATGAGCAAGCCTGTCACCGGTGTTGCCGTCATGACCCTCTATGAGGAAGGCAAGTTCGTGCTGGATGATCCGCTTTATTGGTATCTGCCCGAATTTAAGGACATGAAGGTTTACACAGACAAAGGCCTGGTGGACGCGAAAAGCCATATCACCATTCGCCAACTACTTACCCACACATCCGGCATTGATTATGGCTTTTACCCGGATGATCCAGTGGCCCAAATGATGAGCAAGGCAGGTCTATATGATGGAGACGGCCGCACATCGGGCATGAGCACGGAAGACTATGTGAAGAAAATAGCCTCTATGCCGCTTTATGCGCACCCCGGCACGGTGTGGCGCTATAGCGAGGCCATGGGTGTACTTGGCCGCCTTGTGGAAGTGGTCAGCGGTATGTCCTACGGGGAATATTTGCAGAAAAAGCTTTTTGCGCCGCTTGGCATGGTGGACACAGGCTTTTATGTGCCGAAGGCAAAAGCTGACCGGTTGGCCCGGCTGTATCGCACGCGGCCTGATGGCACACGGGTCGCGATTGACCTGATGACAGCAGAAGAGCTGAAAGGCGCGTCTGTTAGTGGCAGCGATTATACGGAAAAACCCTCTTATGAAAGTGGCGGGGCTGGCCTTGTGGGCACTGCGGCGGATTATCTGCGCTTTTGCCAGATGCTGCTGAACGGCGGTGAGCTGGATGGCACCCGTATTCTCAGCCCCACATCAGTGCATATGATCATGAGCGATCATCTGAAAGGCCGTTATGGCGAGCGCTTCTTGAAAACGCTGCGGCCTGATTTTGCCAAGCTTGGCTATGGTTTTGGGTTCACGGGCTTTGTAGTGCTGGATGCTGTGGCGGCGGGCTTGCCTGTCTCTAATGGCATGTATTCATGGGGCGGAGCCGCGAGCACAGATTTCTGGATTGATCCGCAGCAGGAGCTGATTGGCATGGTGCTGACCCAGCTTTTGCCGGGAGCAAAAAGCCCGGACACCAGAGCTAAAATGTATCAGATGACCTATCAGGCTGTGACCGAGCAATATAACAGCAAGGAAAACTAAGATGATAAAAAACTTCAAACAGTATAAGGCCTATCTGGCCGGTGGCGCCTTGCTGCTGGCGGGCATGGCAGGGGCAGCGCAGGCGGGCGATGTGCCCAAATACGGCCTGCCAACAGCCAAGCCTGAAAGCGTTGGCATGTCCACCGAGCGGCTGGAGCGTATCGCGCCAGTGATGAAGCGAAGGGTGTGTCAATGGATTTTACCTGGAATATGGAGAGTATGGAATTCCGTTCCTTGACGGCTTACAACAATAGTAAATCACGAAAAGTAG
>JBNKGK010000497.1:0-1710 GCA_050289785.1 Kordiimonas sp. | reverse complement strand
AAGCGGGGGATTTGGCTGCTTTGCTGACGAACCTGCAAGAACGGGATGTATTGTTTATTGACGAAATTCACCGCCTGAACCCGGCTGTGGAAGAGGTGCTGTATCCCGCCATGGAGGATTTTCAGCTTGACCTGATCATTGGGGAAGGCCCAGCGGCGCGGTCTGTAAGGATTGATCTGCCACGCTTTACTCTTGTGGGGGCGACAACGCGCTCTGGCCTGATTACCAAGCCGCTTCGAGACCGTTTTGGCATTCCGACGCGTCTGGAGTTTTACACGAAGGCGGAGCTGACGGAAGTAGTGCGCCGGGGCGCACGCTTGCTTGAGCTGAACATCACGGAAGACGGAGCTGGCGAGGTGGCCGCTCGCTCACGGGGTACGCCGCGTATTGCAGGCAGGTTGTTGCGCCGGGTGCGAGATTTCGCCCTAGTGGCAGAACGGGATCGGGTCGATGCTGTGGCTGCAGATGCTGCCCTTACGCGCCTGCAGGTTGATAATTTAGGGCTGGACCTTGTGGACAGGCGCTACCTTTCCTGCATTGGTAAAACCTATTCTGGTGGCCCTGTTGGCGTTGAAACGCTGGCAGCGGCGCTTTCTGAGCCAAGGGATGCCATTGAAGATATTATTGAGCCCTATTTGATGCAGGTTGGGCTGGTGCAGCGCACACCGCGCGGGCGCATGCTGTCACCAGACGGCTGGAAGCATTTGGGGCTGAACCCACCTGCGGCAGGCGGCGAGCAACTGGATATATTAGGGGGCGGAAAATGACGGCAGCATTCTCGGTGCCAATGCCAGCCCGTGGGGCCTGGGTGAACGGTGTTTTCCAGTTTCCCATGCGGGTCTATTATGAAGATACTGATGTGGGCGGCATGATGTATCACGCGCGCTATATCAGTTTCTTTGAGCGGGTGAGAACGGAGAGCATCAGGGGTTCTGCCGCGGATGTTGGCCACCTGTTTGGCCTGGATGAAGCCGAAGGGGGGCCTCTCACCTATGTTGTGGGCGGAATCAGTGTGAAATATCGCCAACAATCCAAAATTGACCAGATATTGCTTGGGCACTTGCGGGTAAAGCGGGTGCGAGCCGCAGCTGTTGAGCTGGAACAGTGGATCACGAGGGATGACATTCTGATCGCAGAAGCAGAAGTAACCCTCGCCATTGTGGGCGCAGATGAAAAACCGCGCCGCTGGCCGGAAAAATCCAGAGAATGCTGGGCCCGGTGGCAACAAGAAGCCGAAAAGGCCATTTAGAACGAAAAACCTTTATTGATGACGCGAGGAGCAGAAGGTGAACGAACAGACAGTGGAAGCAGTACAGCTCGGTGGCAATGCCCCGGATTTTTCCATCATTGGCATGTTCATGCAGGCAGATTTTATTGTGCAGGCAGTCATGATACTGCTTATGGCTGCCAGTGTCTGGAGCTGGTCGATCATCTTTAATACCTGGAGCCGGGTGAAGCTTGCCCAGGCCAAGGCGAATGATTTTGAGGATACCTTTTGGTCAGGTAACAGCCTGGATGACCTATATCAGCGGATAAAAAGCGTGCCAGACCACCCTATAGCCGCTGTGTTTGTAGCGGCCATGCGTGAGTGGCAGCGCAGCCTGAGCGGACGCTCCCGTGGCCTCGATAAAGTCACGGTGCAGGACCGTATTTACAAAGTGATGCATGTAACGACCGGGCGTGAGTTGGACCGCCTTGAGGGGCAGGTTG
>JBNKGK010000496.1:0-1717 GCA_050289785.1 Kordiimonas sp. | reverse complement strand
GATACTTTCAGAAGGGCGAAATATCGTTCGCCATCCTTCGGCGCACGAATATAGCCTTCAACAGTGTCCCCTGTTCTCAGTGCAAAGCGGCGGATCTGGCTTGGGCTGACATAAATATCATCAGGACCAGGCAGATAATTGGCTTCAGGGCTGCGAAGGAAACCAAAACCATCAGACAGTATTTCAATAACACCGCCCCCCATGATTTCAATTTCATCATCTGCAAGCTGTTTCAAAATCGCAAACATCATATCCTGTTTGCGCATACTACTCGCGTTTTCGACGCCTACTTCCTCTGCAAGAGATAACAAATCTGCAGGTGTTTTATTCTTAAGGTCTTGAAGGTGCATGAAACATCCGACACTGCTATTACGTTAAAGGGAATCTAATACAGATTGAGATATGGGCTTTGCCAAAAGGTGTATTTTAAGCCTTAATTATAGGTCAGTAACAACCAATCATCTGTGGGATATGTTAGACGAATGCCCAAGCGGTGCAGCTCAGGCCCCCACAAGCTAGCATTTTAATAGCCATTGTCAAGAGAAACCAAAACTAGAAGAATTTGGTAACAGCAAGAACAACAATAATAATGATGAAAATTGACGGTACTTCATTGATTAATCTATAGAATTTACCATCATTAGGCCGGTCTCCCGCCGCAAAAGCCTTGCGTGATTTTGCCAAAAACATATGAAAACCAGTCAGCAAAAGCACAAGCAGCAGTTTTAAATGCAGCCAGCCGCCCGCCCCCGGCCCGATATGAAACAGAAGGGAAAGACCAAGCAGCCAGACAATGATCATGGCCGGGTTCATGATAATACGCAGCAAGCGCTTTTCCCTATCCTGCCATTTTATATCTTCATCAGAACCCACAGCGCATTCACAGTGATAGGCAAAATAGCGCGGCAACATAAACAGGCCTGCCATCCAGAAAATCACAAAAATGATATGAAAAGCCTTAACCCAAAGATAAGCCTGCCCTAAAAAACCTTCCACAATTGTCTCCCTGACCTGTGTGATTGCCTGTGATAAAATCTATCGGCGGAAATTTTTAATGGTTTCCGCAAGAAGCGCAACATTCTCTGGTGGTGTTTCCGGCACAAAACCATGGCCCAGATTAAAAATATGCGCCCCCCCTTTCAGGGTTTCGAGAATACGATTTGCTTCTTTCACCATAGGCTCACCGCCTGATACCACTAGATGCGGATCAAGATTTCCCTGTACGCAGACCTTTGTCTGCACATTGTTTCGCGCCCAGGCAAGCGGCACCCCTGTATCCAGTGAAACGGCATCCATTCCTGTTTCTTCAACAAAACGGGGCAGAACAGCGCCTGCAAGCCTCGGGAAGCCTATAATCGGTGTTTCCGGGTACACCTGCCGTATTTTATCAACAATCGCTCTGGTAGGCTTTATAACCCATTCCTCAAAGGCTGTTTCAGGCAGTGCGGCAGACCAACTGTCAAATATCTGCACAGCATCTGCCCCGGCCTCAATCTGGCGGATCAGATAAGCTGATGTAGCCTCAACCAGCATATCCAGTATTTTCCCGAACAATGCCGGGTTACCATAACCCAGCTGGCGGGCTGCCGCATGGTCTTTGCTGCCTGCGCCTGCTATCATATAGGTGGCTACCGTCCAGGGCGCGCCTGCAAACCCAAGCAAGGTCACATCTGAAGGCAATTCATCCTTTAGCCGGCGCACGGTTTCATACACGGGG
>JBNKGK010000495.1:0-1725 GCA_050289785.1 Kordiimonas sp. | reverse complement strand
CCACGCATGACAGTGCGTTTCTTTGGCGGATGGGACTATGCGGCGGATGATGCCCATAAGCCTGATCTGGCCAGGATAGGCTACGCTGGCGGTGTGCCCATGGGTGGTGACCTGACGAGCGCACCAAAAGTTCTTATTCGTGCAGTGAAAGATGCTGATGGGGCTAATCTGGACCGCGTTCAGGTGATCAAGGGCTGGCGCTCGGCGGAGGGTGAGTTGCACGAGAAAATCTATAATGTGGCTCTGTCTGATGACCGGAAGGATGAAGGCCGCAAAACCAAGCCTGTTGGCAGCACGGTGAATGTGAAAGACGCTTCCTACACCAACACCATTGGGGCCGCCGAACTAGCCACCGTGTGGGCTGACCCTGACTTTAAAGCAGACGAACTGGCCTTCTATTATGTTCGGGTGCTGGAAATTCCTACTCCGCGCTGGACAGCTTATGACGCCAAATATTTTGGCCTGACGGACATCCCAGACGAGGTGCCTATGGTGACGCAGGAACGCGCCTACACCTCTCCCATCTGGTACACGCCTTAACGGCAACATGTCTTTAAAATGGTGAATGGCAAGATATGCATATCATAATCTTGCCATTTAGCTTAAATATCCATGATAGATAATCTTGCTATTAGTTTAAGCTGCAGGCCATTTTATGGAACGTGATAAAAAAAGCAGTTTTGTGGTTCAGGCTAGGCGGTATGTGCTGGTGGGCCTTTTCACCCTCATTCCCATTTGGCTTACCCTTCTGCTTTTGTCGGTTATGCTGAACTTTATCAATGATCTGGTTGAGCCGTTACTCAAGCGGCTGACGACGGCCTTCAAGCCGGGTGATGCACTTTATTCAGTTATAACAAACTCCTATTTGCAGACGCCTCTATCTGTGGTGCTGTTGTTGTCCATTTTATACCTTGTGGGTTGGTTGGCTTCCCGTTGGCTTGGCCAGCGGCTTCTCACTATGTTTGATAGCACGATCAAACGCATACCGATCGCCAACTCTATCTATAAAACCATCAAGCGGCTGGCAGACACGATGCAGACAAAATCAGATGATTTTGAACGTGTTGTGCTGATTGAATTTCCCTCGGCGGATATGAAAACGGTGGGGCTTGTGACCCGCACTTTCAAGGATAGCACAACAGGGCGGGAGCTGGCGGCGGTTTATGTGCCTACCACCCCGAATCCCACCTCAGGGTATCTGGAAATTGTGCCGGTGGAAAATATCATCCCAACAAACTGGAAGTTTGATGAAGCTATGTCTTTCATTATTTCCGGTGGGGCAGATATTCCGGCTACTTTCAATTATGATAAGCCAAAGAAATAACGCGCCTAGGGTCAGGGCCCAAATTATTCTTCCGGCAAAACATCAATCATGTTTTCTGAAAGCTTTGGCATGTCGCGCCAGTCTTTAATGTCATTAAAGGCTGTGGCATAGCCAAGGGCATCTTTAATGTTGCTTTTATCTTTGGTTTCCAGCGCTTCCAGAATTGTCTTCGTGCGCCCCTGAAACAGCTTTTCAAGGGCGGTGGGGGCTTTCTCTGCAATCAGGGAGCGGGCCTCTGCTTCGGCCTTTTTCCGTTCTTTGCGGTTTCCTCTGGCCAGATATTTCACATATTCAAAGCGTAAGAGCTGGTTCTGCTGGTCCAGTTCCAGGGCTGTTTCAAAATGTTTTTTTGCTTTTGAGCGTTTTGAGCCGAGGGCCAGACGCGCCCAAAAGCCAGAGGC
>JBNKGK010000494.1:0-1741 GCA_050289785.1 Kordiimonas sp. | reverse complement strand
ATCCGCCTGTTTTTTCAGTTCACTCGCCATAGTGATAAGGGAAGAGGACTGTTTTGGGGGCACATAAGGGGCGTTTTGTTCCTTGTCGCCGCCAAAAGCAGAGAATGAATTTAGCCAGTCAGAAAGAATTTGTTCCCATTCATCAGGTTGGTCGCGGTAGAAAACGGTCTGATAATCTTCCTCAATGCCTGCGGCTTTGGCTGCTGCTGCTACGGCATCATCAAATCCGCCAAGGTGATCCACCAGCCCAAGCTCATGGGCAGTGGTGCCCACCCAAACCCGGCCCTGAGCCACTTTGTCCACATCTTCCAGTGTCATGTTTCGGCCAGTGGCCACCAGTGCCAGAAACTGGCCATAACTGGCCTCGATGGATTGCTGCACGATATCCTTGGCACCTTCCTCCATAGGGCGGGCGATGTTGAAGGCACCGGCCAGCGGAGAGGTGCCCACACCGTCTGTGTGGATGCCTACTTTAGCCAGGGTTTTCTCAAAAGTTGGGAATACACCAAAAATACCAATGGAGCCGGTAATGGTGCTCGGTTCGGCCCATATTTCATCAGCGGTGGCGGATATCCAGTATCCACCCGAGGCAGCGACAGGCCCCATGGATGCAATCACCTTGATGCCCTGTGCCTGTGCAGCGGCCAGTTCCTGCCTGATCAGTTCAGAGGCAAAAGCGGAGCCGCCGGGGCTGTCCACCCTCAGTACAATGGCTTTGGTGCTGCCATTGTTGCGGGCGTCACGAATATAACCCACCATTGTTTCCGCCGCGGTTTCCGTCACAGGTCCATAGCCCATCACGATGGGGCCCTGGGCTGTAATCACCGCCACTTCATTGTTAGAGTGGTGGAAAGAGTCTGTGGCCGCCAGATAGGCCTGAAAGTGGATTTGTTTAAAAGAAATACCGCTTTTATCTGCGCCATATTCCTTCACCAGCGTATTACGCCATGCTGCGCGGGGGGCCAGTTCATCCACAAGGCCCATATTCACGGCCATGGTGGCCATGTCGCCGCCAGCGGCGCGTAATTGCTCGGGCAGCGTATTCACTGAGCTGCTGAGTGCACCGGGGGCAAGGTCGCGTGCTTTGCTCACCGAGCTGTCATATTGATCCCATAGGGAACTCAGGAAGGCGATATTGGCTTCTTTGGCTGCAGCTGACATATCGTCGCGAATGAAGGGTTCTATGGCTGATTTGTAGGTGCCGACACGAAACACATTCACATTGGCATCTATCTTGTCGAGCAGGCTTTTGAAATAGGGTGTATAAGAACCAAAGCCGTTTAGAAGCACGCTGCCATAGGGGTTCATATACACTGTGTCGGCTTCTGCTGCGAACAGATAATCCCCCTGGTTATAGGCACTTGAAAGCGCATAAACTTTTTTACCGCTTTGTTTGAAATCCCTGATGGCGGCGGCAATAGTGTGCAGGTGCGCCTGTGCTGCTCCGCCCATACCATCTGTCACAATCGCGGCAGCTTTGATGCGGCCATCTGTTTTGGCGCGCTTCAGGGCTGTTGTAATGTCATGGATGCTGGTTTCTATGGGGGCATTATTATAGTCACTCAAAAGGCTAAGAAATGGGTCTGGGTATTGCGCCAGCTCAACAATGTTTCCCGTAGGCCAAACCACAAGCACAGAACCATCAGGCACAGAGGGATGTTTTACAGGTTTGCTGGCAGCGAAGGCCCCGATAAGGCCGACAAGAATTAACAAGCCAATAAAGAAGGTGCCCAGCCCCTGA
>JBNKGK010000493.1:0-1757 GCA_050289785.1 Kordiimonas sp. | reverse complement strand
AATAACAGTGAGGACATAATCATGAAAAACTTCAGAAATGGCTGTGCTGTGGTGGCTTTGATGCTGTCAGTTTCTGTAATCGCAGAAGATAGCTATTCACCCTATGCTGAGCAGCATTTTCCACAAAATGTCTATTTTGGGGACACGCACCTCCATACCAATATGTCGATTGATGCCAATGGAATGGGCAATAAATTGTTGGGTCCTGAAGAGGCGTATAAGCTGGCTTTGGGCAAAACCGTGGTGGCCCATAATGGTATGAAGGTTCGCCTTGGGCGCCCTCTTGATTTTCTACTCGTTGCGGATCACGGTATCAATATGGGGGTCATGGCAGGTCTGGAAGTTGGTGATCCTCCTCTTCTTCAAACAAAGCAAGGGCAGCAGCTTTATGAGCGGCTGTGGGATAGCCGCAAAAAGGCCGGGGACTCGAAAAAACTCCCCGAGAATTTTATGGCAGATGTTTTTCAGCTCGAGCCTTCAGCTACCTATCAGAAAACAGTCTGGCATCGTGTTACCTCTGTTGCAGATCAATATAACCAGCCTGGAAAATTTACGGCTTTTATCGGCTATGAATGGACACCGGGGGTGCCCGAGGCAGATGCTGGCGGCATCCACCGCGTGGTTCTTTTCAAAGACGATGCTGCAAGGGTGGAAACAACGTTACCCTTTACGTCGGCGGATAGTAATGATCCTGCCGAGCTTTGGAGATATTTGGCCAATTATGAGAGTAAAACAGGTGGCCAGGTTCTGGCCATTCCCCATAATGGCAATTTGACTGCCGGGATGATGTTTGCCCTGACGGATTATAAAGGGGAACCCTTATCTTCCGGTTATGCCAAGTCACGCAGTCGGTGGGAACCTCTTTACGAAGTAACTCAAATCAAGGGAGATGGAGAAACTCACCCTCTTTTGTCGCCCACTGATGAGTTTGCAGATTACGACAGGCTCGCAAATACAGATTATGCAGCCTACCAGCATACCAAGCGGGGCCAGGATTGGCGCCGCGCCTATGAATATGCTCGCTCTGCTCTGAAGCTTGGGTTGAATGAGCAGACTAAGCTCGGTGCTAATCCATTTAAATTTGGCATGATCGGGAGTACAGACTCTCATACCGCCATCCCGTCTGCTGAAGAGAATAATTTCTGGGGCAAGATGACAGACCGTGAACCTGCCGCAGATCGTTGGAAAAAAATAGGTAAATGGAAATACTCAGCTTCTGGCTATGCAGCCGTTTGGGCTGAAGAGAATACGCGAGAAAGCCTGTTTGCTGCCATGAAGCGGCGAGAGACCTATGCCACCACGGGGCCGCGTATGACGGTGCGGTTCTTTGGGGGGTGGGATTATGCCGCGGATGATGCAAGTCGGCCTGATCTCGCAAAGATTGGCTACGCAGGCGGCGTGCCGATGGGTGGTGATCTGACAGCTGCACCAAAGGGCAAAGCACCATCCTTCCTGGTCCGAGCCGTGAAAGATGCTGATGGCGCCAATCTGGATAGGGTGCAGGTGATCAAGGGCTGGCGCAGCACGGACGGCGAACTGCATGAGAAAATATATAATGTGGCGCTCTCTGATGGCCGGCAGGACAAGGGCAATAAAACCAAAGCTGTTGGCAGCACCGTGAACGTGAAAGAGGTCTCTTATACCAACACTATTGGGGCGGCCGAACTGGCCACAGTGTGGACGGACCCTGACTTTAAAGCAGATGAACTGGCTTTCTATTATGTCCGGGTACTGGAAATCCCCACCCCGCGCTGGAC
>JBNKGK010000492.1:0-1785 GCA_050289785.1 Kordiimonas sp. | reverse complement strand
TACCTCAGCAGCTCTCAGGGATGAGGCAGAATTTGATGTGCACCGAGCCATGGAAAAATGGGCGGAAGAAGGGATTGCACCAGACAGAATTGTGGCTGCCAAATATGTGAAGAATGGAGACCCAGGATCAGGTGTGGTGCGCACACGGCCCTTGTGTCCCTATCCGCAGGTGCCTGTGCATGTGGCAGGCAACACTGATCTGGCCCATAATTTCAAATGCATTGAGGGAGAAAAACCTTGAGGGAGTTGTTTGTCTCTCTTTTAGGCCTTGGTCTTCTGGGCACACCGGCCTTCGCCTCAGAACAAGCCTGTGAAAGCCTTGCAGGGCTTAAGCTGTCTCATGCTGAAATAAGAGTAGAGGTCATCCCTGAGGGGGATTTTAAGGCTCCCAATGATCAGGTTTACCAAGTTCCCACTTTCTGTCGGGTACAGGGTATTGCCCGGCCCACATCAGGGGCGGAAATTCATTTTGAAACCTGGTTACCTTTAGAGGGGTGGAACGGCCGCTATTACCAGACAGGTAATGGCGGTTGGAGCGGTTTTATCAACTATAATAATCTCGCTTATCACCTGAACGCCGGGGCGGCTGTTGCCAACACAGATGATGGCCATAAAGCGGACCCTGCCGATGCGGCAGGTCGCTTTGCCTGGGTGAAAGGCCATCCGGAGAAAAATGTTGACCTTGCCCATCGGGCACTCAAGGAAACAAGGGATAAATCTGTTGCACTTGTAGAGGCCTTTTACGGCAAGCCAGCACATCACAGCTACTATACCGGTTGTTCCTTCGGGGGCATGTATGGCCATATCGCTTCGCACCGTTACTCTGAGGACTGGGACGGTGTGATCATTGGAGATGCTATCCCGCCGAATGATCAGTTTGATGGCATTACACGGTTGGCCGGGGCTTATGGCTGGTTTGGAAAATTATGGCTGGATACACCGGTTGCAGACCGGATCTCACCAGAGCAACTAAAGCTCCTTTCGCAAAAATCTTTTGCCTCCTGTACGGCAGATGCTCATGTGGTGAACGGTATTCCGGCGGACCCTCGCCATTGTGCTTTTGATGTTGAGGAACTGAGCTGTGAGAACAGCCGTGAAAAACACTGTCTGACACCAGGGCAGGTTAAAACAGTGCGCACCGTTTATAATGGTGTTGTTGATAAGGAAACGGGAGAAACCCTTATGCCCGGTTATCCCAACACCACAGAGGATGGTGAAGGCTGGGCGGGTGGCTGGTCCATGTATGTGACAGGGGGTGATCGCACCGGCCCGGGCGCTGATATGCCCAGGGGGGCGAAAACAGCGATTGGCCTGTATCGTGACTATCTTGGTTTCGAACAATCGGAAGAGGTGCTGAAAAACTTCGATTTTACGGAAGACCTTAACAAAATTGCTGCGAACCAGACTTCTATCTTCATGGATAACCGGGGGACGATGGATCTTTCTGGCTTGTCTGACCATGGGGGCAAGATGCTGCTTTATTATGGCTGGAATGATGCCGTGGTGAGCGGCAAGCACGGCCTCTATTATTATCACAAAATTATGGGAAATAGGGGCGGGCTTGATAAAACGCGTGATACGGCGCGCCTGTTCATGGTGCCGGGCATGGGGCACTGTGTTGCGGGGGATGGGGCCAACGCGTTTGGCCAGCTCGGTTACGGTGTGGCAGAAGCCCTAAAGAACGATGCAGAGCATAATATTCACCGGGCGATGGAAGCCTGGGTGGAAGAGGGCCTTGCCCCTGAGCGCATCGTGGCCGCTAAATATGTGGATGATAAACCTGAA
>JBNKGK010000491.1:0-1802 GCA_050289785.1 Kordiimonas sp. | reverse complement strand
CAGGCCCGCCGATATCAATATTTTCAATGCAGGTTTCAAAATCAGCGCCGGAAGCGACAGTGGCTTCAAACGGATAAAGGTTGATAGCAACCAGATCAATCGCGCCAATATCATGCTCGGTCATAGCGGCAACATGCTCATCATTATCACGCAGCGCCAGAAGCCCCCCATGGATTTTGGGGTGCAGTGTCTTCACACGGCCATCCATCATTTCAGGGAAGCCAGTATGCTCTGCCACTTCCTTCACCGGGATGCCTGCCTCCCTGATCACTTTGGCAGAACCACCCGTGGACAGGATTTCCACGCCCTTCGCTGCCAGTGCTTTTGCTAAATCCAGAAGACCGCTCTTATCAGAAACAGAAAGAAGCGCACGCTTAATAATAACAGTATCCATAACTCACTTAATGCCTTTAGTTAACAGGGCCTCGGCCAAATCAGAGCTGCATTTCACTGAATGACCAGTGACACACAGGCATATTGGTCCCCTGATTTTCCATGCTCACCACAATCTGCGATGTGCCTTTAGGGTTATCTGGTCGGTTCAGATACAGGCTTTCCTCCACTTCGGCAAGCCCGCCGTCTACATCAAATATCCAGGTTTTGCCTGCACGTGTCTCCAGCGTGATACGGCCATCAGGTGCCTTGAGTGCTGTGACATGTGGATGCAGGTGAAAACGCACCACTACATCCTTACCGGCCAACCGCTTAATTTTATCGCCAGAAAGCGCATCTGTGCCCTTCAGGCTTTTGCCATCTTTTGAAAGCAGTAGAGTGCGCTCATGCTTCACACCAAATCGCTTCAAATAACCATCATGCTTCAGTTTAATACTGGTGCCCTCTTCAAACACTTCCCGGATGGTCTGTGCTTCGGTGACGCCAGCACCTAACAAGCCGTCATCCTGGATTTTGGTGCTGTTCCTGTCGGCAATCACCAGGGTGGAATGGGCGGCGGTACAGCGCGCCATATAAGCCAATTCCGGCATGGCACCGCGCTCGGAAGCTGGCCCCATGTTAATCACCAGCCGTTCTACCCCCACAGAGAATTCAAAAGCCCCGGTGCCCGCATGAGCCTTGGCAGAAAGCGCAGGCGCGGGCGGTGTACCCGTATCCACCATCAGCAAGCTACCCCCGGCAACCGCTCGCTGGAAACCGGTATGGGCCGCATTTTCAATGGCTTTACCCTTGGCTTCACTGGCGGCCAGAATGGCATCTGTGCCATGCCCGCCTTCAGCAGAAACACCACAAAACTGGGCAAAACAGCCATCTGTGTGGCGCATGGCCCGCACGAAGGGGGCGATACGGTCCAGTGTTGTCAATATCCAGCCGGGTAGATCCTGGTTCGTGTCCCTGCAGGCATTCCTGACCAGAATAAGAAGCTGCATGGTGCGGATGGCATCAGATGTGTTTCGGCTCGCGGGGCCACCATCCGGCAGGATAAATTCTTTTAAAACCGGATCAAGCGCCCGAAAGCCCTTTTCCCGCCAGCTTGCCCCACCTGGCAGCAACAGCCCGGCCAGAGTTAACCCTGTAGCACTATAAACCTGTGGCAGGCCCTTGGGCGCATCGGCATAGCAGTTTGCCAAATGGCGTGCCTGCCTGCCAATACTGGTCAGCACGCTCGATCGGTAGATCATATCCTTGGAGGAAAGAATAAGCGGGGCGTGGGTAAGCCAGTTTATGAGCCTGCGCCCCAGTGTTTCAGCTTCCCAAACCTCTTTATGCCAGTTCTCACCATAGGTGAGCCACCAGCCTGTCATGGTTTCACCGGCATCACGGGCCTTTACCTGATCACTGACCTGAGC
>JBNKGK010000490.1:0-1811 GCA_050289785.1 Kordiimonas sp. | reverse complement strand
CAGCACAAGCGCATCCACGGCATCCTGCGGCAGGGCCACCGTGAGAATGCCGTTTTTCACGCAGTTGCCCGCAAAAATATCTGCAAAGCTTGGGGCTATAATGCAGCGGAAACCCATATCACCAATGGCCCAGGGCGCATGCTCACGCGACGAACCACAGCCGAAGTTATCGCCTGCAATAAGAATGCTGGAGCCTTTGTAGCGCTCGCCATCAAACACATTATCCTTGATCAGCTCGCCCTCGGCATCAAAGCGCACGGATTCAAAAGCGAACTCACCAAAGCCGGTGCGCTTGATGGATTTCAGATATTTCGCCGGGATAATGATATCCGTATCCACATTCACCCGAGGGAAGGGAACAGCGGTTGAGGTTACTTTCGCGAACTTTTCCATTGTATCTGCTCCCGTTCCTTAAAAATCACGTACATCAACAAAGTGGCCGGCAATCGCAGCGGCCGCCGCCATGGCGGGGCTCACCAGATGCGTGCGTGCGCCCGGCCCTTGTCTGCCCACAAAATTGCGGTTGCTGGTGGAGGCCACATGCTCACCCGCCCCCGCTTTATCAGGATTCATGGCAAGGCACATGGAACAGCCAGGCTCGCGCCACTGGAAACCCGCGTCGGTAAACAGCGTGTCCAACCCTTCCTGTTCGGCCAGTTCTTTCACAAGGCCAGAGCCGGGCACGATGATAGCCTCAACAATATGGTCTGCCACTTTGCGGCCCTTGATAACGCTGGCGGCTTCGCGCAGATCCTCGATCCGGCTGTTGGTGCAGGAGCCCACGAACACGCGGTCCACCCTGATATCTGTCATGGCCTGGCCTTCAGTAAGGCCCATATAATCCAGCGCCTTCTTCGCGCCTTCCCGCTTGGCAGGGTCTTTAAAAGAGGCAACGGCGGGCACAGCGCCTGTCACCGGCACCACATCCTCTGGGCTGGTGCCCCAGGTCACCAGCGGCACAATCTGGCTGCCATCAATCACCACTTCTTTATCGAACACAGCGTCCGCATCAGAGCGCAGAGCCTTCCACGCGGCCACTGCCGCATCCCACTGGCCCGCTTTCGGGGCATAAGGGCGACCACGCATATAATTAAATGTCTTTTCATCAGGTGCCACAAGGCCTGCCCGTGCGCCAGCCTCGATAGACATGTTACACAGAGTCATCCGCCCTTCCATGGACAGGTTTTCAATCACTGGCCCTGCATATTCGATCACATGGGCTGTACCGCCCGCTGTGCCGACGGCCCCAATAATGGCCAAAGCCACATCTTTGGCAGAACAACCTACAGGCAGTTCACCCGTCACTGTCACGCGCATGTTTTTTGATTTTTTCAGCACCAGTGTTTGGGTGGCCATCACATGCTCCACCTCAGATGTGCCAATACCAAAGGCCAGCGCGCCAAAAGCACCGTGGGTGGATGTGTGGCTATCCCCACAAACCAGTGTGACACCCGGCTGGGTAAAGCCCTGCTCTGGCCCCACCACATGCACAATGCCCTGCCGCACATCATCCATAGGAATATAATCCAGCCCAAATTCTTTCACATTGGCTTCAAGCGCGGCCAACTGCTCTGTGGACATAGGATCAGGGTTTGGCTGGTCCCTGTCTTTTGTGGGCACGTTATGATCTGGCACTGCAATGATAGAATCAGGCCGATGAATTTTGCGGCCCGCCAGACGCAGCGCTTCAAACGCCTGCGGCGATGTCACCTCATGCACAAGATGCCTGTCAATGTACAGTAGGGCCACGCCATTCCCGCGTTCCTCAACAACATGCATATCCCATATTTTATAGATCGGAAGAGCACACG
>JBNKGK010000489.1:0-1831 GCA_050289785.1 Kordiimonas sp. | reverse complement strand
ATAAAAACAATGCGAGGATAAATCATGAAAAAGCTTTTTTATAAAAGTAGTTGTGCTGTTTTTGCCCTGATGGCCTCTGGCGTGGCTCAGGCCGAAGACAGCTATTCCCCCTATGTGGAGGAGAGCTACCCAACCAATGTTTATTTTGGTGATACGCATGTGCATACGAACCTTTCCATTGATGCCAATGGTATGGGGAACAAGGCACTGTCTCCCGCTGATGCCTATCGTTTTGCGCGGGGTGAGGAAGTTATTGCCAGCAATGGCATGAAGGCCAAAATGAACAAGCCGCTGGATTTTCTGGTGGTCGCAGATCATGCAGAAAATATTGGTGTGATGGCAGCTGTTGAAGCGGATGACCCAAGGCTGTTGAAAACGGAGGTGGGAAAACGCTGGCATAAGCTGGCGCGGGAAAACCCACTGAAAGTGCGGGAGGTTTTCTCTGCGGATACAGACGAGGCGATAAAAGAAGTCAGCGATTCCGTGTTCAATAAAGGGCCAGGCAGCTTTTTCTGGGAGGGCTTTGGTCAGGTCTCGACTTTTTCAGGCAATAATCGTGTTGGTTATATTGGTGATCTAGACTTTAGAAAGTCTGTTTGGGATAAAATCCGGACTAATGCGGAAGATTATAACGAGCCAGGTAAGTTCACAGCCTTCATTGGCTATGAATGGACATCCAGCCCGGTAAACGGCCAGTTGCACAGGGTGGTGATATACCGCGATGGTACAGAACAGGCTGGCAAGTTATTGCCTTATTCAGCCATTGATAGCCAGGACCCACAAGACCTTTGGGCCTATATGGGCAATTATGAAGCGAGAACAGGAGGCCAAATTCTGGCCCTCGCGCATAACAGTAACTTCAGCAGGGGCCGAGAGTTTGCGCTGACAAGTTTTGACGGAAAGCCTCTGACAGCGGCCTATGCCAAAACTCGTACCAAATGGGAACCGCTTCTCGAGGTTACCCAGAATAAAGGCGATAGTGAAACACACCCTGTTGTCTCCCCGGACGATGAATTTGCTGATTTTGAACGTCTCAGCGTGAAAAAAAATGATGCTGACAGGCAGTTTGAATATGCTCGCCCTGCGCTGAAACTGGGGCTTGATCAATATTCAAAACTGGGGGTGAACCCGTTTAAATTTGGGATGGTTGGCAGCTCTGATACCCATACATCGCTTGCAACAGTTGATGATAATAATTGTTGGGGCGGGGCATCCCTGCGTGAACCAAGCAAGTTTCGTGTGGCCCTGAACGCGGGTTATTCATGCGCAGGTTATGCGGCCGTCTGGGCGGAGGAGAATACACGGGAAAGCCTGTTTGCAGCCATGAGGCGGCGGGAAACCTATGCCACGACCGGGCCCCGCATGACGGTGCGCTTCTTCGGGGGCTGGAATTATGCTGTGGATGATGCCAATCGACCTGATCTGGCCAAAATAGGGTATGAAGGTGGCGTGCCAATGGGGGGTGATCTTGCTGCTGCTCCAACGGGGCAATCACCAAGCTTCCTCATCCGCGCGGTGAAAGACCCTGACGGGGCGAACCTTGACCGTGTCCAAGTGATTAAGGGTTGGCGCTCGGCAGATGGCGAACTGCATGAGAAAATCTATAATGTGGCTCTCTCTGATGGCCGGAAAGACCGTGGCAAGAAGACCAAAGCTGTCGGCAGCACGGTGAACATCAAAGAGGCTTCCTACACCAATACCATTGGCGATGCCGAACTAGCCACCGTTTGGCGAGACCCAGATTTCAAAGCTAATGAACTGGCTTTCTATTATGTGCGGGTGCTGCAAATACCGACCCCACGCTGGACAGCCTATGACGCCAAATATTTTG
>JBNKGK010000488.1:0-1837 GCA_050289785.1 Kordiimonas sp. | reverse complement strand
TGTCAGTATTCCTTTGTATACACTCGGTTGTTCAGACGCAGACCATTAAACAAACCATGTGGAACGCCTTGTTTATCCGAATTAAGGAAAAGCACGTTGGGCGAACGCTCACCGCTATCGCGGTAAGTGGCGAAGCAGCCCTCCTCAACGTGACGCAGCTCTATAGTGAAAGGTGGTACCGGATCAATCTTGTACACTATGGTGGCAAAGAGCTTTCCATCCTCGAGAAACACCTCAATATCAGAATCAAGGCAACTGAACTGCCCTATAAACTTGGCCAAAAAGGCCGTATCGGTTTCACCTGCTGGCTCGGGTTCCTCCATGTCAATCCCCGCCACAGCCTGTAGCAACTCCCCGCTAACCTTCTGGCTCGCCACTGCACTGAAGCTGTTCAGCAACAGAGCAAAGGCCATATTTTTTTCCGGAAACATCACCAAACTAGAGAGGAAGCCATTGGTTGCCCCATTATGGGCAACCATGCGACCGCCACCATGATACTCACTGATCATCCAGCCCAGCCCTTGGTGCTTGCGGCACAGCTGGGATATATTTTTATGTTCCCAATGAGATGTCTGCATCATGGCAACAGCGTCTTCAGATAGCCATCGCTCTCCTTTATCACTCACTCCACCAGCCATATGAGCCCGGGCGAAGGTGATCAAATCTGATGCCGTCATGGCAGGCGTAGTGCCGGCCGGTGCCTGCCCCAGTGTCAGGTAGACATCCTTGGGCACTTTCCATAAATCTGAAACACTTCCCTTTTCAGCGCCCGTTGTTACGTGCCCCATAGCACTCCGGAACAAAAAGCCGTCACCCGGGTCAGCAATGGCGTGGCTCATGCCAAGAGGCTCATAAAGATAGGTTTTAATGGCCTGCGCCCACGTAGTGCGGCGCATCACTTCCACCAAGCGTCCCGCCACAGAAAAAGCGGCATTGGAATAGGAAAAACCTTCTCCGACAGGGTGCGCAAGAGGCAAGAAACTGCAGCGGTCAACATAACGGGCAATCAAATTACCCTCATGGCCATGGTCATTGGGAAAATAATCACCGGCTATACCGCTGGTGTGGGTTAGTAGCTGGCGTACCGTGATTACTTCGGAAGCCTCAGCATCAGCTATCATAAAATCGCGCAGGTAATGTTTAACCGGCTTATCCAGATCCACAAGGCCTTCATCAACCAGTTGCATAACCAGAGAGGTGGTCATTACCTTGGTGATAGAACCTATCTGGAAAATAGAATCTGTTGTGGCTTTCACACCCGTGTTCAGGTTTAAAATACCTGCCGCCGCCCCGGACAGTTTCCCGCCTTCCCAAACAGCGATAGAAACAGCAGGAATATTATGATCTTTAATTACCTTTTCGGCATAAGCTTGAAGATTATCCGGCATATTACTTTCTCTACTCGGCACGACAGGCCATCACCTTCATTGGCGTGAAAAGCAGACCTGCCCCAAACACATCCTTGCTGCCAATCCGTGCACCACGCAGCCTTATAAATTCCACGCTATGTTAGTAACTGTTGAATGTCTATAATCCAGATGATACTGTTTTATGCTCTAATTGCGTCAAATGGCGTCAATTACTCATCACATCAATAAATGAGCTTCCCACATGACATATGAAGACAGTACGCTTCAAAACTTTCAGGAAAACCTATCCCTTTTATGTGGTTATCATAAATCCGTGTCAGAAGTGAGCAGACGACTGAACATACATAGGTCCCAATTTAATAAATATCTCCACGGCACCAGCCTGCCTTCCAGGCATACACTGAGGAAACTATGTGATTTTTTTGGAGTGGAAGAGTATGAAATCTTCCTGCCACATCAGCAGTTCA
>JBNKGK010000487.1:0-1852 GCA_050289785.1 Kordiimonas sp. | reverse complement strand
CAACAATATCTTCATCCGTGCGCAAAATGCGTAAAGAGGCAGGCTTGGGCGGATTACTCTCTGGGGCAGTTGCTTTGCTGGCATCGTTCGTGTGAAGCTGTGTCACTGTTGCAGGCTGGCTCGTCTGTTCATCATCCCGGGTGCCTAGGTCATCCCGCCATAACGCGAGCGTTGAGCGGCTGTCAAACGGCGGGGCTGCAGGGGCAGCGCGTGCCAGTGCAATCCACACATTGGCAGAAAGGTCACTTCTTGAGGCCAGAATATGATGATGTTCCCGGCCAGTAGCGGCAATCAGCTCAATGAAGGCATCCTCATCAAAAGGGATGTTTTTCAGGAGTTCACTTACCAGGGAGGCCCTGTCATGGCAAAGGCGGAGGGCCAGATCAAATGGCGGGTTGCTCATGCTGGCGACAAGCTCTGAGGCGGTGCGCCTGCTTTCCTTGTCCACATGAGGAATAAGGGCTTCAATCACATCCAGAAGCTGGCTGCGTGTTGGCTCGCGCGAGGGGGCCTTGCTTGTCAGGAACAAGTCAACCAGATTGCGAAACAAAACTGTCCGGTCCTCACTGTCACGTTCTCGCGCGTAAGCTACCAGTTCCTTGATTCTGCTATCCAGCGTGTCTATATCCAACGCCGATATACCCACAATAAAGCCCACCTCCGTGTGTTACCGTCTAATTGACTGCAACAACCGCGTCTCCGTCCCGTATGTTTGTTATTTCAGGGGCGGATTAAAAAACACCCGAACGCCCCATGTAGTTCCATAGTACCGAAAATAATTATAGATGCCAGTGAATATTTTTATTTGCGCGATAAAATAACGAATTCGATTTAGTTGAGTAGTTAAGTGTGTTTTTTCACTAAAAAAGTGTTTAGGGTTTTGTTTACCATAACCCCGAAAGGGGTAATATAATTATAAAAAAATGGAACTTTATTTCTTAAATATGATCAGTTACTATAGGTTTCAATCTCAATAGTAGCGAAGGTGTGCCCTATGGTGCGTGTCAAATTAGATGCGGTTGACCAGAAAATTTTATCCAGTCTGCAGGCGGATGGCCGTATTACCAACGTTGATCTGGCTGAAAAAGTGGGCATTACAGCCCCGCCCTGTTTGCGCCGGGTGCGGGCCCTTGAAGATGAAGGTTATATCAAAGGCTATCATGCTGAGCTGGATCAACATGCGCTGGGATATGGTCTAACCGTTTTTGCCATGGTGGGCCTGCATAGCCAGGCCGAGGTTGATTTGCAGAAATTTGAGCATCAGTGCGCAGAGTGGCCCATGGTGCGGGAATGTTATATGCTGAACGGCGAGATTGATTTCATGCTCAAGATCGTGGCGAGGGATCTGGATGCCTTCCAGAAGTTCCTCACCGGGCAGTTGACCCCCGCTCCCAATGTGGCCAGTGTGAAAACCTCGCTGACCATCCGTACCTCCAAACACGAGCCTGGTGTGCCTCTGCCTGCTGTTTAAGACGCCGGGCTCTGATAATTTGAGAGCAAGAAGCAGAGTTTTTACCTGCTGTTGAGGCTCTATCCTCTGGTTTGGAAAGACCAAGCTTTCCAGACAGAGGAGTATTATGATTCAGTTTCAATTTCTTCCTATTGCAACGACAGAGGCGAGGGCCTATCAGGCCGGTGCCGGTGATGCCTATGGTTTGGCCCCGGAAATAAAGCCAGAGGGCGGCGGTCCCTGTAGGCACTGCCTTGATTTTATCCGCGCTGATGAGGCTATGCTTATTCTCGCGCATCGTCCTTTCCCGGAGCCTCAGCCCTATGCGGAAACGGGTCCCATTTTCTTGCATCAAAGGCAGTGTGAGCCTTTTTGTCGTGTGAATGAAATCCCGGCCATGTT
>JBNKGK010000486.1:0-1860 GCA_050289785.1 Kordiimonas sp. | reverse complement strand
TCCTGCGAAGCAGTGAAGGATATTGTGTTGCAGGATGCTAAGGTTGTTGTCGCAGAGCCCGTGCAAGCAGGCCTTTATACAGGCGATAGAGATGTCTTTAGCATGTGGTTCAAAAGTGGGCAGGCCGCGCCTGAGCAGGTGCCCGCTTTTTGCCGGGTAGTGGCTATTGCTCGGCCTTCCCGTGATTCTGATATTACTTTTGAAGTATGGATGCCCAAAGAGAATTGGGATGGGCGCTATTATCAGGTGGGGAATGGTGGCGATAGCGGCTATATCGATTATCGGGCTTTGGCGTCAGGCCTTAGAAAAGGCCATGCTGTGGTCAATACAGATGATGGCAGGCCCAAAATCGATGGCAATAGCTGGTGGCAGTTCCATCCCGAAAAAGTGAAAGACCATGTTTGGCGCGGCCAGAAGGTCACATCTGATTTAGCCAGAAAAGTTGTGGCCGCTTATTATGGTAAGCCTGCCACTCATCACTATTACACAGATTGGTAGCGCGGCCTTACCATTGCGCGTCATTTCCCGGAGGACTGGGACGGCATTTTTGTAGGCACTGGTGTGCCGCCTAAAGGCTATGCTGCGGGCTTTTCAGCCAATCAGTTATGGGTAGTGAGAGAGTGGTACGCTAATCCGGAAGGGCGTATTCCTCATGCAAAGCTGCCTTTTATTCAGAAAACCGCGCTGGCTTCCTGCAGTGAAGAAGCTCATGTTGCGGGCGGTGTGGCTGCAGATCCGCGCCATTGCCGTTATGACCCTGATATTCTGTTGTGCAAGGGGCGTGAGACGGATCAGTGCCTCACAGCACCACAAGTAGCCACCTTAAAAGCCATCTATGATGGCCCTAAAAACCCACGTACAGGAGAACAGATATTCCCGGGCTTTGCCCCCACAACAGAAGCAGAACCTGGCGTGGTTGGTGGCTGGGCTGGCTGGCTCTTGGGGACAGACACAACACCACCAATTGCCGCAAACAGTATTAACATGGTTCGGGGTTGGTTAGCTGATCCTGATATGGATATCCGCACGTTTGATTTTGATAAGGATTATAAAAAGCTGGCAGAAGTGATGCATGTTGTGCCTGCAGAAGGGGATTTAGCTGACCTTTCTGCTCTGCAAGCCGCTGGTACAAAGCTTATGCTCTATGTGGGCTGGGCTGATGAAATTTTTCCACCGGAATGGGCGATCGATTATTTCAACAGGGTAGCTAAGCTTTCGGGTGGTGTTGAAAAAGCTCAATCTTTCTTCCGGTTGTTCATGGTGCCCGGTAAATTACATGCAGGGGAGGGCCCCGGCGGCAATTCTGTTGGTCAGAACCTGAGCTTTACCTCACCAGCCCTGAAGGATGATGCCAATCATGATATTCACAGGGCTATGGAAGCCTGGGCAGAGAAAGGTAAGGCCCCTGATCAAATCATCGCGGTTAAATATAATCAGGATATGAAGCCTTCATCCGGGGTTGCGCTCACCCGGCCAATTTGCCCCTATCCGCAGTTGCCCGTCCACACCGGTGGTAGCACCAATGTTGCGGCTAACTTCAAGTGTGAGAAGGGTAACTAAAATAGCTGGCAGCTATGTGTCAAAGGAGAGGGGGCGTTTGCGCCCCCTTTTTGTTTCTCATAATCCGTGCTAGGCTTTTCACAGTGGATGTGAGGGCTTCATGGAACAAATGGGCAGGGCAATTTGGCAGGAGGATAGCCGCTTGGGCGTGGCGTATCGCGCCTACAGGGCTGAGTTGCTCGCCTATCTGCAGAGAAACCTTCGGGATAAAGCCTTGGCGGAAGACGGGGTGCAATATGTGTTTATGCAGCTTTGGCGCCGGGAAGAGGTTGGTGCCCTGCAGGGCACGACAGCCGATGA
>JBNKGK010000485.1:0-1872 GCA_050289785.1 Kordiimonas sp. | reverse complement strand
CCTGGGTAGCGGGTGTACCACCATGTACCCCCTACCCCATCTGCTTTTTCATAGATATGAAAGTTAGTGATGCCTTGGCTACGCAGTTTTATTGCAGCGCAGATACCAGAAAAGCCTGCACCAATAACAAGCACATCAAGCGCATTTTCTGTATCACTCTTACTCAACGTTTTGATAACCTAACTTTCAAGTCAATCCCCGTAACACGTCTTATTTTTCACGAATCAGCCTCCTTCATTTATATGGCTTCAGTCGTGCTTAAGGCCAATAACCCGTCTTTTTAAGACCTATGGTACCCCTTTAACACCTCAAAGTAATTTCTTCCCGCCTTAACTTTACAAAATATAAATTCTTCTTACACTCTAAATAGTTAGTGGGGTCGAAATGGTTAATTTTTGAGTAAGAGACACTAAAGTGGTTCATCCATTTCGCTTATTTCGACTGTCGTTTTTAATTTTGCTTCCCTTATTGTTTAGTTATTCTTCCGCCCCACAGGCGGAACCTCGTGTTGCTCGAGGGAGACAGCTGTTTATCCGCTGTATGAACTGCCATACAGTTGAGAAAAATGGTAAAACACGCGTCGGCCCTAACCTCTTTGGTATTGTCGGTAGAAAAATCGCTTCTCTCCCTGATTTTAACTATAGCCCCGCCCTTAAAGCAGAGGAAGGCGTGTGGGACAGAGAAAAACTGAACCACTTTCTTGCCAGGCCGCGCCATGCAGTGCGCGGCACTAACATGACATACAGAGGCATTCTCAGCCCCCATGACCGGGAAGACCTCATTGCCTGGCTTGCCAGCCACTCGGGCACACCCGCCCCCTCACCTGATTCGGATAGCTTCAAGAACTTCCTGATTAGCGGAGACGCAGAAAAAGGACGGGCCTTATTCGAATCCTGCACAGCCTGCCATACCTATACAGAAGGTGTTAATAATAAAATTGGCCCCAATCTACATGGTGTTGTGGGGCGATCCATAGGCTCTGCACCTGGATTCAGCTATAGTGAATGGCTCATTCGTCGCAATGATGAAATCTGGACACCCGAACGACTGAATGCTTTCATGTTTGAGACGAAAAAATTTAGTCAGGGCAGCCATGCCGCTTTTCAGAAGCTTATTGAGCTAACAGACAGGGCAGATATCATCGCCTGGCTGATGGCTATATCACCCAGTTATTCAAGTGAAGAGCTTATTGCTGAAAGATAGAGAGTGGCGATCCTGGCAGGAATCGAACCTGCAACCTATTGATTAGAAGTCAATTGCTCTATCCAGTTGAGCTACGGGACCATTTGACGCCAAGCCTGGGTGAGGCCCGGCCCTATATCTTATTTGAAATTATCCGCATAGTTTTGAATGCGGCGCTTCTTTTTATGAACAGGTTTCACATCATAGGGAATGCCATTACGGCTGGCATAAGCTTCAGCATCTTCCTGGCTTTCAAACTTCAGCTTCACTTGGCCACGCATATCACGCGACCCAGTCCACCCCATGACAGGATCAATGGTTTTGGCTGCCTCTGGTTCAAACTCCAGCACCCACTTACGGGTGTTGCCTGTACCAGACTGCATCGCCGTTTTTGCCGGTTGATAAATGCGTGCCTTCACGATTCTCACTCCCCAACAAAGGAAATAGGTTCACAGACGCAGATATGCGCCCTTTTTCGGATGCGCACCCTACCCTAAAGTACCGTTTTCGCAAACAAAAAAATAGCCTGACTTAAAACACAAAAAAAGGGCTGACATCAATGATGCCAACCCTTTTTTAATGGTCGGGGAGACAAGATTCGAACTTGCGACCCCCTGTACCCAAAACAGGTGCGCTACCAGGCTGCGCCACTCCCCGACGCCGGGTCTATCTATATAGTAGCACTTGGTT
>JBNKGK010000484.1:0-1882 GCA_050289785.1 Kordiimonas sp. | reverse complement strand
ACCAGGACGCACTAAACTTAGTCCACACTAAAAAACCGGGCACTACTGCCCAGTAATTTGGGATTGGTTTAGTAGGCTGAGCCAAAAGAGGCAAGGGTTTATCCTTGATTGATGCAAAAAAATGGGTTTTTTCTATAAAAAAACATGCTTTATGGCACCGAGAGCAACTAACTTTACAGGCTTCTTTTTATGGATATTGCCCTCTTTCAACCCGATCAGGCCCAGAATACTGGCACACTTCTGCGTCTTGGCGCCTGCATGGACGTGCCCGTACATGTAATTGAGCCCTGCGGCTTTCCCTTTTCAGCTCGTGCCCTCAAGCGTTCCGCCATGGATTATGCAGATATCGTAGATTTGCATCACCATCTGGACTGGAATGCTTTTGAGGATTGGAGAAAAGCAGAATCACGACGAGTGATTCTTCTCACCACCAAAACGAACGCTAACTATGCAGATTTTACCTTTGAGCCAGATGACATTTTGCTGGTAGGTAGCGAATCTGCCGGCGCCCCACCCGAAGTTCACGCCGCGGCGAATGCCCGCATTACAGTCCCCATGCAAACAGGGGCACGCTCAATAAATGTAGCCATATCCATGGCGATGGTGTTAGGTGAAGCCATCCGCCAGACAAATAGCTGGCCGAAGTAAAACTGACTTATTCAAGGGACCGATGATGGCACCGACAGAACAAACTCTGGAAGAAAGAAAACAAAAGGCTGCCGACTGGTTTAAAAACCTACGCGACCAGATATGTGCCAGCTTCGAGGCCTTGGAAGATGAGAATCAGGGCCCTTTATCAGATCGCCCCGCTAGCCGCTTTGAGCGCACATCCTGGGACAGAACCAATCAGACAGATGGTGCAGAAGGTGGGGGCGGCACCATGTCCATCATGCGAGGCGGCAGGGTGTTCGAAAAGGTAGGGGTGAACATCTCCAGCGTTTATGGCACCTTCACGGAAGAATTTGCAAAACAAATCCCCGGCACTGATAAAGACCCAAGCTTTTTCGCGACAGGCATTTCCCTTGTGGCGCATATGAACAGCCCCAAAGTGCCAGCCGTGCATATGAACACCCGCTTCATTGTAACCGGGCAGGAATGGTTTGGCGGCGGCGCAGACCTGAACGCACCCTTGCCCGTGGCGAAAGACACGGCTGATTTTCATGCAGCTTTCAAGGAAGCCTGCGACAAACATGACCCCAGCTATTATGAAAAATATAAAAAATGGTGTGATGAGTATTTCTACGTTCCACACCGCAATCGGGCCCGCGGTGAGGGCGGCATTTTTTATGATCGCCATAATAGCGGAGATTGGGATGCGGATTTTGCTTTCACACAGGACGTGGGCAAAACATTCAACGCCATCTATCCAGCCCTGGTGCGCCGCCATATGAACAAAGACTGGACAGAGGAAGAACGAGAACAGCAGCTTATTTACCGCGGTCTCTATGCTGAGTTTAACCTGGTTTATGATCGTGGCACCACATTCGGCCTGAAAACAGGCGGCAATGTTGATGCGATTTTAATGTCTCTACCGCCTGAGGCCAAATGGCCGTAAGTTTCAAGTTAAAACACACCCAACGTGGCTGAGCTAACCATCTATTTTGGCCTCTTTACCAGTGCGTTTCTCGCGGCCACATTACTGCCCGCCTTTTCCGAGCTAACGCTGGCAGGGCTATTGGCTGCAGGAAAAGGGGATCCTATCTTCCTTTTTCTCGCAGCCACCAGCGGCAATGTGCTGGGTGCCACTGTCAACTGGGCTCTTGGTGTCTATATCGAGCATTTTAAAGATAAAAAATGGTTTCCTCTCTCACATGAAGGCAAGTCGACTGTGCCTTCATCCGCCAAACTCCAATTCAGTCTGGAGGCCCATGCAGATCGGAAA
>JBNKGK010000483.1:0-1895 GCA_050289785.1 Kordiimonas sp. | reverse complement strand
CGTATGCTGGCAATAATCGGGTCAGATGAGGCAGCTTCTCCTACCAGTTCCTGCAAGCGTGTTTCGGCACTTTGGTCTATAACATGACAGAGTTCTTCAGTGGAGGGGGTAACGGCTACCTCGTAATCGAGCATGCCCAAGTGAACAGCAAAACCAATATCTGAAAAAGCCGGGTCTATAATCAGTTGCATAAGTCCTCTCAAAACTGACGATGCAGTTTCGGTGTATGATGGTCAAACTTTCCATCTAGATAATGATCGACAATGCGGTCTTTGTACACCGTATATATCAAATGCAGGTGCTCTGGCCGCCAATCCCGCCCAGGCCATAATTTGCCGGAAGTGGTGTGCTGTTTCTTTTCTATGGGTTCACCATCCGCCAGTTTTTTGAGCAGAACCGGCAGTTCTTCTCCAAGCTTCGCTACTGCCCGGCATGCCAGAGCATGCACGCCGTCACCGCGTATCAGGTCAGCCGTGCATTGATGAACCACTGCCCCGGCATCCAGTTCCGCTGTTAGGTTATGCACTGTCATGCCTGTCATTTGAGGTTCCAGCATATAGCTTGGCCAGAAGTGCGTGACAGCGCCCTTATACCAGGGGGACAGGCCGCCGTGGCAATTCCATCGCTGTCCTTTGACGCAGGCCAGGGTTTCGTTCGTTAGCTTGTGGCAGCCATAGGTGAGAAGAAGGTCTGGCTGTTCAGCCTGCAGCAATTCATGAATTGCAGGGCTGTTCAGCTTTTCCGGTTGCACTTTGTGCACCGGTACCTGAGGCCACAGGGCATCACCGAAGAAGCGCTGTTCGGCAGTCTCTCTTTCTGCGAAATGGTGGATGAACAGCTTTTCTGTGTCTGGGTCCAGCCCTTCAGGTGGTGCGGGTACATGGGTGCCTCTATCATCACAGATGATGGCCCCTTTATGGCCTGTTTCAAAAACACATCGGGCAATAAATTTGTGGCGCGGATGGCTGCCGGTGATGAATATGATCTTCATAAAGGTGTTTTCTCTGTAAGTGGCGGCATGCCAAATTTTAACAGGCCTTCTGTTTCCAGCATTTCGATGGTACCTGCGAGTTCATTCAGGCTACAATTGCAGGCTTCTGCCATACTGGCTGTGCTGTTATGGCCATCAGCCATGTTTAAGACCTTGAGGAGACGATTGAGCTGTGTACGGCCATCCAGCTTCTGATCATCTGATTTTTGCCGTGTGGATTTCGCATTCATGTTTGGATAAAGCCCGCGTTTGCCAAGCTGAGGTTCGCCGTAGGGCGACTGGTTGACAGGCTTGCCACTGATATCGATAAGGCGGAGCAGGTGTTCCATACCGTCTGCACTGCTAACAAGGCTGTTGATGGTCATGGAAGCCTTGTTATCTAGCGAGGTGTGATAGTCTGTATATTCACCATAAGCGGTGCGGGCCATTTGCCCAACAGGCAGGTTAAAGCCGGGGGCGCAGTATTGCCGTTCATCACTGCCACCAGTGGGGCAGAAATCTTCATAGCGTATACCTATGGGTGAGGGCTCTTGCCTGTCTCTCACCCGTCTCATCAAGCCATCAGCAATGCTGTTTCCGCGTCGGCTGGCCTTATACCGAAACGCAGAAGAGGGGCCGCCAATACAGGTGAGGATGAGCCCGGCCTCCAGTTTTTCCTGAAGATGCTTATGGTAGCGATAGAGAAAACAGAGGGAGCCAATGGTCTCGGGGTTCAACACAAAACGATAGGTATAGCGGCGCTTGGGCCAGGCGCTCAGGCGGCGATAAAGGGCAAGCAAAACCAGTGGCCCGCTCAACTCATTATTGGCAAGCGAAGGGTGGCACAGATAGCTGGTGAGCATAATCTCCCTATCGCTTTCACCGGGCAATATGCAGGTGGCAAAGGGCACGCCGCCGTCTTTGA
>JBNKGK010000482.1:0-1899 GCA_050289785.1 Kordiimonas sp. | reverse complement strand
AAGTGCTCACAAAGAGGATCTTACTCAACCCGTAGCTTGGATTTCTCATAAATCATACAAACCTCACTTAGAGGTGGAGGGAAGAGGTCTCAAAGGCTCAAGGAAGAGTATTTTTGTTGATGGAACCAGTAGCCTCCAAAGAAAGGAGGGGGAAAGCTTTTATACTTGTCCCCAAAAAAACTAGCCGTTGGAAACTAGCCAGTAGAAACCGGAACATCCAGTTTTGGAAACCGGAACATTCAGAATTTAAAATATAGTCATTATAGGAAAAACCGGACACTCTAGTTTGAGAAACCGGACTGTCATATTTTTTCTGATTCAGTGAGATGTGTAGTGTATGGGGCCATTGTGTTTCACTCATCTCACTTGGGTTTTTAGGCTATGTGAGCATTGAGACTTTGTTGGCAATCCATGTGGTATCCCTCTTGATAGAGCGGCAACCTATACTCAAGATTAAATATAAAAACAACTTCTTCAACTTGAGCGACAGGTGCATCAATGTTGCCGTGAATAACTTTATTCATCTGCATCAACATTTCCTGGATGGAGGCTACGCGGTTGCGAATGAGGGCTTGAGCTTGTTCAGATAAACCTCGCTCCACCACATTCACAGCCTGAAGGCCATTGATTGTACCAGACACTAATTTATCAAGCTCAGCGCATATTTTCTCGAAGTTGGCAATAATCGGAGCAGGGGCTATGTTATAGGCTTTTATGGCAAGCTCCTTAGCCTGAAAGCCACTATCCATAAAATGCTGGTTGTATGTTTTGGGCTGCCAGTCTGCAACGTCTTCAAAAAGTTCAGGCATGTCGGGCACCATTTCAAGCAGCATTACAATCTCGTTGAAATGATTGAGATAGTCCGTTGCAAGAAAACTTTCAGGATTAATGTTTGCCTGTAGTAACTGTGGCTGAAGTGCAAGTTGCTCTGGTGTGTACTCAATAGTCATTCAAATAAAAACCCTGATCGCCTGATACTGTCTCGCCCCCTATGGCATGTCACTAATCTATAGTGAGGGTGTTATTAAAGAGTAAATATGGATTTACCAAGAAAAATGGGGCCGCAATAATGCGACCCCACTTAAAAAGGATGAACTACTACGCTTATGAAGAGTAGTACATATCGAATTCAACTGGGTGTGGAGCCAGATCAAGACGATTAACTTCTTCCATTTTCAGTTCGATGTAAGCGCTGATTTGGTCGTCAGTGAACACATCGCCTTTTTTCAGGAATTCGCGGTCGTCATTCAGCGCGGCCAGAGCTTCTCGCAGGGAACCAGCAACTGTTGGCACATTCAGCAGCTCTTCTGCTGGCAGGGCGTACAGGTCTTTGTCCATGGCGTCGCCTGGGTGGATCTTGTTTTCGATACCGTCAAGGCCAGCCATCATCATTGCGGCGAAAGCAAGGTATGGGTTTGCTGTTGCATCAGGGAAACGAACCTCAACACGCTTGGCTTTTGCACCGGCACCGAAAGGAATACGGCAAGAAGCAGAACGGTTACGGCTGGAGTAAGCCAGCAGAACAGGCGCTTCAAAGCCTGGTGTCAGACGCTTGTAGCTGTTTGTAGATGGGTTGGTGAAAGCGTTGATTGCTTTCGCGTGTTTGATAATACCACCAATGTAGTACAGTGCCATTTCAGACAGATCAGCATAACCAGAACCAGCAAACAATGGTGTGCCATCTTTCCAGATAGACTGGTGAGTGTGCATACCAGAACCATTATCTTCAGCCACAGGCTTTGGCATGAAGGTTGCTGTTTTGCCATATGTATGGGCAACCTGGTGAACAGCATATTTATAAAGCTGAACGCGGTCAGCAGCATCAACCAGTGTAGAGAAGGTCATGCCCAGTTCGTGTTGGGAAGCAGCCACTTCGTGGTGGTGCTTGTCCATTTCCAC
>JBNKGK010000481.1:0-1879 GCA_050289785.1 Kordiimonas sp. | reverse complement strand
GCCCCGCGCAAATAAAACACCAGAGAAAAGAGGAAAGCATGAAGCCAGCAAAAAACACACTATAATTAAAACTGGTGGGGGCCTCTACCCCAAGCCCTCCAAACACACTGCCGAGCGCCGCCCAATAGGCTATATTTTGCGGGTTGGTGATGGAAAGCGTTACGCCGGATCGCAGCGCCTTGCGCACATCAGGGCGGGCATCAATCCCGCCAATTTTCAAGCTTTGCCGGGCAAAGCACCATGAATCATAAGAGAGCCACAGCAGATAGAAGGCCCCAGCCACACTAAGGGGCAGGCGCACCATATCAAACTGCAACAAAGCGCCCACACCGGCCAGCCCCAGCACTGCCCACAAGGCATCCCCGGCGAGGGAGCCTACCTGCACAGCAAAAGCTGGCCTGAAGCCGCCTTTGAGGCCCTCTTTCACCGTTTCAGCAAACACAGCACCTGGAGCCACATTAAAAGCAAACCCCAAAATAAAAGCTGTTATGAAAAGAGTGACCACTACAATTCCTTCGCCATGAAAAGCACATCCTCTATAGGGTTATCATAGTAGGCGCTGATTTCATGGAAACCCAGCTTTATGTAGAGCGCCGTGGCGGGGGCAAAGCGCTGCAGCGTATCCAGCACCATTTCCCTGTAACCACGCGCCGTGGCCGCCGCAATGAGCGCCTCACACAGCAATTGCCCCGCCTTCAGGTTACGCGCTTCAGGCTGCACAAAAAGACGCTTCATCTCGCACCGCTCATCTGTGTGTCTGAGAAGCGCGACAGCACCCACCGGCTTGCCCTCATGCAGCGCCAGCAACAAAAGCTCATATTTTTCGGGGAAATTTTCCATTTCCTCATCAAAGCTTTGAAAGCCCAGATCAATGGGCAGCGCCGCCGCATAGGCCTGAAACAGCGCTTTCACCTGCCCTATTGCCTCTGATGATTTTGCTTCTATCACCTTCATGGCTTTAACCCTGCCACTCCATATAGCGATTACATCTTTGATAGGGGCTGGGCTCCGGGTTTTCTTTCACAACAAAATTCAGTTTTTCATACAGCCGGATGGCAGGCTGCAGTGCTGTGTTTGTCTCCAGATACAGGCGTGCACCCCCACGCGCCTGAAAACGCTCTATCACCTTTTCACACAAAGCCCGGCCCACTCGCGCACCGAGGAAGGCGGGGTCTATGCCCAGCTTGGTCAGCTCAAACACGCCCTCGCCTGCCGCTTTCATGGCCACGGTGCCAATGGCTTTACCGTCATGCACCGCAAAAAATATCTCTCCGCCCTTGGCCAGAATATGGGTTTCCGGGTCAGAAAGCACCTTTTCATCAATGGGCTCCACCACAAAATGTTCGTTCAGCCAGGCCATATTATAATCATGAAAGGCCTGCTTATACTCAGCCGCATAAGGCACGATATCATAGGCTGGGCAAGCGGGGGCTGCGGCCTCCAGCGCGGTTTTAATGCGGTGATAAAAGCTTTTTTCCGTGCAGGCGGCCTCAAACGCATCAAAGCCTGCCAGCATATCTATGCTGGTTTCCGAAAGGACCTGCTTCACCGCCGCTTCAATGGCGGCCCAATAGGGCTGCGCAGCTGCCAGCAGCGCCTTGCCTTCGGGTGTGAGGCTCACCAGCTTTTGCCGACCATCATCGACCGGGGAGACCGTTTTCACCAGCCCTTCACGGGTGAGGCGCTTCACTGTCTGGCTAAGCGCAGAATGGGAATAGCCCGCCCCGTTCGCCAGCTCGGCAATGGGCAGTTCACCCTTCAGGGAAAGCGGGTAAAAAATATGGAAATAACTAACACGGAAAGGCAGGCCCGCCTCGGCATAAATGCTGTCCGCCGCGACAGAGAGATAATCATACAGCCGCCGAAGCCGCGTGCCAAA
>JBNKGK010000480.1:0-1908 GCA_050289785.1 Kordiimonas sp. | reverse complement strand
GGGGGGGGTAGTGAGCGAACTGACCCCGCTCAGGGCCATGTGTGGCGCGTCTTCAAGGCCACACTCTTTCATCACAGCCGCCCACATCAGGCGGGCGGCGCGGAATTTGGCGATCGTCAGGCTGACGTCAGCATCCGCCGCCATTGAAAAAGTGACTGGCGAACCCGTTCTGGTAACGGCCCCGGACACACCAGATGCCACCGCACAAACAGAAGGCCAGACAGCAAACAATACGGCAAATGTGGCTGATTATGCCATCCCGAGTGATGAAACACCGGAAACCATGAACATTCTGGCATCCACTATGGGCCGGAAGGTGGATGCGAATGGCCAGCAGGCGCCTGCCGACACGGAAGCCGGGCAAGACCCTGCGGCTACAGGCAATGTGGTTGCCACACAACAACAGGCCGCTTCAGCACAATCCAAAAAACCAGCATCCGCAACGACCAATAAAAGTAGCAACAAAGAAGCCTTTTCCCTGAACCTCACGGACTCAGCAACAGCGGGCCAGACTAAGCCTGTTGATATACAAATTCAGCACCCTCGCGCTGAAATACCCTTGCCGCGCCCGGAAAGCACGCCCCTGATGGCAGCAAACATAGAAACCGCCTTCATGCTGACACCTGAGCGGCTGGTGGGCCAGCCAGAGGGCTCTGCCCCTGATGCAATCGCTTCAGGCCTGAGCGGCATGCGCGGTGATGGCACCTTTACCAACCAGTTGAGCCTGTTGGGTGGACGCCCGTCACCGACTTTTGCTGCCCAGGTGAACCAGCAATTTAACCTGCAGGTGAGTAAATCGGTTAATGCTGGCGAGCAGGAGTTTACAGTCAGGCTTAGCCCATCCGAGCTTGGGCATGTGCAGGTGAAACTGCAGTTCGCCAAGGATGGACAGATTCGCGCACAAGTGATTGCAGAGCGTCCGGAAACTCTGGAGATGTTACAAAGGGATGCCCGTGGATTTGAACGGGCCCTTGAAACGGGCGGGCAGAAAATAGAGCAAGGTGGCCTGAGCTTTAGCCTGGACACCGGTGATGGCCAAAGTGCAGGCAAAGCCTTTGCCGAGGCTGTTCAACAGGAAAAGATGCGAGATGAACTGGCCTCAAGGTCAGCCCTTCACTCTGCCGAGCGGAGAGTGCTCGACAGCATGGAAGAGGAAATCGCTCTTGAAGAAATTCTGCCCTATGTCAGTGCTGAAACTGGCGTTGATATAAGCGTATAGGAAGAAAACCATGGTAGACTTGATCGCAGCAACATCATCATCTTCAGAGAGCAGCTCCACTGGTGCAGCGGCTGGCTCAGCCGCTAAACTGGCAGATGATTTTGATGACTTCCTGACCTTGCTAACAACTCAGCTACAGCACCAGGACCCGATGGACCCCATGGATAGCAACCAGTTTACACAGCAGTTGGTTTCCTTCTCTGGTGTGGAACAGCAAATTCGCACTAACAAGAATTTGGAAAACCTGACCTCGCTGATCAGCCTGAGCAATATTGCAAGTGCCGCCAGCTATCTGGGTAACGAAGCCCTCATTGCCGGCAACAAGGGTGACCATGATGGCGCCAGCGGCATTAAATGGCTGTATCAGAGCGAAGACGCCGCAGAAAACATCACCCTTGAAGTGAAAGACACCAAAGGGAACCTGATCTATTCCGAAGACGGGGAAAAGGCAGCTGGCCAGCATACATTTAACTGGACAGGTGTGGACGCCGCAGGCAACCCGGTCCCCGCAGGCAATTATACCCTGAGCATTTCAGCGGAGGATGCCAGTGGTGGCACCATAACGCCTGTGATTGCCGTACAGGAAACCATCAAGGCCGTTGATACAGGCGCCCTTGAACCCGTTTTCACTGTTGGCCCCAATGATGTGGACCAATCAAAAATCTTGCAGCTTATTCATAAAGGATAAG
>JBNKGK010000479.1:0-1910 GCA_050289785.1 Kordiimonas sp. | reverse complement strand
ATCAAATTATATTATATTAGGAATGATTATGTTGATATTATTTATTATTATATTTGGAGTAATTTATATCATTATATAATAAAAATTAAAAATTCTTGAAATAATAAAGGATAAAAAAATGAAATTTTTGGTTCGGGTTTTCTTCGATACCACGTCTAACCCCGCAGGAACCCCTTCATGAGGAAGGGGGAAATGGGGAGAAGATGATGTTTCATCAACAGTTAAACAGAAAAAATATTGCCAAAATCAAGGCACTGGCCCTTTCAGGTGCTGCGGCCCTGGCCATGATGACAGCAGTGCCTGTTGCCGCACAGAGCACGGGGCAGGCAGATTTTAATATTTCAGCCACCAGCCTCAGTGCAGCCCTTTCTGACTATGCCAGACAAAGCAAACAGCAGCTTCTGTTCTCGCCGGATATCGTAGCGGGAAAAATGGCAAACCCTGTGGAGGGCAGGCTGGCCCCAATGGATGCCCTTGAACAGCTTCTAGCAGGTTCCGGCATTGCCTACAGCCTCACAGATTCCAACGCCATTCTGCTTCGTGCGGAACCAGACGCAAGTTCATCGTCTGCCGCGACGGAGGGAAACGATAATGCCTTCGTGCTTGAAGAAATCATCGTAACGGCCACCCGCAGGGCGGAAAGCCTGCAGGATGTGCCCGTGTCCATCACGGCGATCACAACGGGGGATATCGAACGGCAAGGCATTGAAGGCTTTGATGATTTTACCCGTCAGGTGCCTGGCTTGGCGCTCAGTTCACCAGCAAAGAACAACGCACTTTTTATTATGCGCGGTATTAATATTGTGGCGAATAATAATAACCAACCAGCAGTTTCTGTTTATATCAATGAAATGCCGATCACTGTTTATGGTACCCAGATCATGCCGGATCTGCGTCTCTATGATGTTGAACAAGTGGAAGTGCTAAGAGGGCCTCAGGGAACTTTGTTTGGATCAGGGTCGCTTGCAGGCGCTATCAGGCTCACAACAAAGAAAGCTGATCCGAGCGGATTTGATGCGTCGGCAAGTGTTGACTTTGCCTTGACCGGGGATGCTTCCTTTCGTCAGCGCTATAATGCGATGGTGAACATTCCAGTTGTGGATGATGAGCTTGCTGTTCGCCTGGTTGGTTATTATCGGGATGAAGAAGGCTATGTAGATAATCCCGGCTTGGGGCTTGAAAACACTGATACCGTTGTTTCAGGCGGGATACGGGCTGCAGCCTTGTGGACGCCCACTGATCGTTTCTCCGCTAATTTTATGCTCTTGCATGAAGATAGCGACACTAAAGATTGGCCTCTGTTTGATCCCTCCTTGGGGAAGCATCAGCGTAGTGCCAAGACCAGAGACCAATCTGATACTAATCTGACAATGTATAACGCCACATTGAACTATGATTTTGATATAGCGACGCTGACATCATCCACAACATATTCCGAAACAACAGTGGACTTTTTTCAGGATATTACGCCTCTGGTGATCGGTGATTTGCTACCTTTTTATCTTGATTTCCCAGGGAGGGACCGCACTGCCTTTGTTCAAGAGGTGAGGCTGGTTTCTCAAACGGAATCTGCTTTTGAATGGGTTGTTGGTGGTTTCTATATGGACTATCAGGAAAAGAATAATGGGGGCGTCACCACAGATGCAGACTATCTGGCGAGCCTGAATATAACTGGGCCAACTGATGGTATTCTCAGTCGGCAGGAACAACAGTTTGTCTCTGATGAACTGGCCTTTTTTGGCGAGCTTTCTTACCATATTACAGATGAGCTGACCCTGACTGGCGGCCTGAGATATACCTCTGGTTCAGTCGGTACTGTTGGTGGTGACGTTTTCAATTATATTGGTGGGGCTATTGGGGCTGTTTTTACGGGCGGAAATGTTGCTTTGTCTCCTGCTGCGCCTGCCGCT
>JBNKGK010000478.1:0-1911 GCA_050289785.1 Kordiimonas sp. | reverse complement strand
GTATATTTTCATGGAGGTGGCTGGTGGAAACGCTCTAAAGCGGTGGCGCCACCTCTGGTGCAGCCCTATTTGGCCAAAGGTTGGGCGGCGGTGGCTGTTCAATATCGTTTGGCAGGGGAGGCCCTTGCTCCCGCTGCGGTGGAAGATGCACGCTGTGCTGTCTGGTGGGTGAAGCGCCATGCGGAGGAATATGGCTTTGATTCTGATCAGGTCATCCTGTCTGGCCATTCAGCCGGGGGGCACCTTGCCCTGATTACAGGGATGCTGCCTGCAAGTGCAGGGCTGGACAGGCTTTGCCCGAACAGACACAATAAATCAGGCCCACGTCACGCAGATGCAAGCCTGCCAGAGCTGAAGGTGGCGGCTGTTATCAACTGGGGTGGGATAGCAGATGTGGAAGCCATTATTGATGGCCCGGATATGAAAGCCTTTGCTGTAACATGGCTGGGCAGCTGGGAAGATAGAGCCGCTGTTGCCAGAAGGGTTTCCCCTGTGCAATATGTGCGGCAGGGCCTGCCCCCAATCCTGACCCTGCATGGTGAAAATGATGAAGTGGCACCGTTCAAACATGCCGTTAAACTTCACAAAAGGCTTGATGCTGTTGGCGCTCCCAATTTCCTGCACGTCATAAAGGGCCGTGAACATTTCGCGGACTATACTGTGGAGGATGCGAGGGAGGGGTACCGTATCATCGATCGGTTTCTGCAGAAATATTTAAAATAACAGCAAATTGCCGCCTTATTAAAAATATAAAAATATAAAGATGCTGTATTTAAAGGTTTTAAAATATGGCATCTTTTTGCTTTTAATGAGGCACATCTATTCAGCGTTGGACAATGGAAGCCTTATTCAATGAAATTTGGAAAAATAATATATAACAGTGCCTTAGTTTAAGGTTGCCTGTTCTCTTTCATAAGGTTCTTTTTCGTTCAGTTTCTCGAACCGTCATTTAATGGCAGCAGCAAAACCGGATCATTTAGCTGCTTAAGTTGTCAGTTTTGACAAATTTTATCTGCAAATGTGGATTATTCCGTCCTTTCCAATTCAGTACAGTCAATACATCGCTTGAGTCTTGCCTGAGGAGGAACAGGCTTTTTGCAAGCAATAAAAGAATGATGACGAAGTGAGGGATACAGCCTGAAAATGACAATGGTCAGCACACGCAGGCCCAGGCTTCTGAGGGAAGATAAAATGGATATGAGTACGGGTGAACTGCTTGAGCAAGTGGAAAACGGTGTGGCGCTGATTACATTAAACAGGCCGCAGAACCTGAATGCCTTAACGCCTGAAATCTTGAACGGTCTGATGGAAATGCTGCCACGTCTGGGGCAGGACCCAAATGTAGGGGCCATTGTTCTCACAGGTGCTGGCCGCGGGTTTTGTTCTGGCGGGGACGCAAAGAGAATGGCTGCTCGCAACGCAGTCGCCGCTACCGCCGCGCCAACACTGGAAAAAAACACCAAGGGACGCCGTTGGGTTATGCAGATTGCAAGCCTATTACATGAATCACCCAAGCCGACAATTGCCATGATGCGCGGCCCTGCTGCAGGCGGAGGCCTTGGGATGGCGCTGGCGTGTGATATTCGTATTGCCTCAGACACCGCCTTGCTCACCACTGCTTTTGCCAAGGTGGGGTATTCCGGAGAATTTGGTACCAGTTATTTCATGAATAACCTGGTGGGCACATCAAAGGCCCGCGAGTTACTATTTACGGCCGATAGAATTGATGCCCAGACAGCACTGGATATTGGCCTGGTTTCACGTGTTGTTCCCGATGCGGATTTAGAGACCGAAGTGATGGCTTATGCAGAGCGCATCGCAGCAGGGCCACGCCAGGCCATGGCCTATATGAAGGAAAACCTGAACGCTGCCCTGCATATGCCGCTTGGTGAGGTGATGGACCTTGAAGCC
>JBNKGK010000477.1:0-1920 GCA_050289785.1 Kordiimonas sp. | reverse complement strand
ATGTTTCCCACCTTCCCACAGGCTCACGCGCTTGATTTTGTTCCTCCGGATGAAACGCAGCAGCGTCTGACAGAACAGTGGATCACGCCCAATATGGAGCGTATCACCAAGGGAGTCATGCATCTCCGCCGAAAAATTGATCAGCACTATGAAAATGCCCGAGAGCAAGAAACGGCAGCAAAAGGCCCGGAAAAAGCCAGCCTAACCAACGTACAGGATTACCCTTACGGATACTGTGAAAAAATCCGGGATGCAGTGTGGAGCAGCATCCTTCAAAACCTGAAACAGGAAGACGTAGGTAGGAAATTTTTTGGCGCCCTGCCCAGCTTTGTTCGTGAAGGGGGTATTTTTCGGCCCATATGGGGAGAGTTAACACACGGCCCCTACTTTCAGAATGCCATCCAGCTTGGCACATGGTATGTGGATGCAGCCAATGATACTGTCATCACCACCAAGCCCAAACTGGAAGTGAAAACCATGGTGGCTTCAAACTTCATCAATGTGGAAAGCTTTGAGCAATATTTCTCTGTCGCCAGCAGCTATTATGACTGGGATACATACCCCAATACTGTTTTCCCGAGACTAGCCCCCCTTTTTCCCGGAATAGCATACCACAGGAAAGCAGGAATATTATTGATCTGCGATACACCCGGCCCGCTTTTCTTTAAAAATGCGCAATCAGGCGGCAAACTGGCAGCAGACTTTTTTCAGCACTCATCCTTCGCCAAAAAGATAATGCCCACAGATATGACAAGCACCCTGCAGCATTTCATCGACCAAAACTGGGATAAGGCTTTTCATCAGTTCTGCACTGAGAACCCATTAATGCGGGAAAGCTGGCAAGATATATTTGGTACCAGCAGCAACACAGAAAGCATGTCACGCCTGGAAAGCTGGCTAAAAGGTGGCCACAGCCCTGACTATTATGTGCCAAGGCTGGTGATGATTGAACAGTTCAGAAAAGAACTGGATAAAATGCTGCGCATCTACACCGCACAGAAAACATAGGGAAAGGCAACAGCCTTTACCCCAGTCTATTTACAGCAGCTGTTGTTTTCTCAATCTGTGCTTCAAGGTCCGCGAGTTGCACTTTGGCTTCTGCCACCACATGCTCTGGCGCCTTGGCCACAAAACCTGCGTTAGACAGACGGCCTTTAATGCTACCTGCTTCCTTGTTTAGTTTATCCAGGCTTTTTTGCAGGCGGGCTTTTTCTGCGTCTAAGTCCATCAGTCCTGCAAGCGGCAGGTAAACTGTTGCTTCATCCACCACAAGCTGCGCGGCGCCCTTGCTCTCCGCCGCATCAACAGCCTCAGCCTTTTCAAGCCGTGCGAGGCGGCACAGCATATCCTGAAATTCCGCCAGACGCGCCTTGGTACTGTCTGTAGCACCAACGACCAGTGCAGTTGCTTTGGCACTGGCAGGCACGTTCATTTCCGCGCGGGTGGAGCGAATTTCGGTAATGAAGCGGATTGCCCAGTTCACTTCCTCACCTGCAGCCGCATCAGCCTCACTGACCTCAGGCCAAGCAGCATGGATCAGATCATAGGGCCTGTCATCCCGCGTGGCATGCCACAACTCTTCGGTGATAAACGGCATAAAAGGGTGCAGCAGCACCAAAATTTGATCCAGCACCCAGCCAGCGACAGCACGGGTTTCTGCCTTAGCAGCCTCATCCTCACCCCAGAACACAGGTTTGATCAGTTCCACATACCAATCACAGAAGGTGCCCCAGGTGAAATGATAAATCGAATCAGCCGAATCATTAAACCGGAATGATTCGAAAGCCTTGGTAATCGCTGCAGTGGTTTTGGCCACCTCACCAATGATCCATTTATTCACCGCAAGTGTTGCCGCCGGTGGAGTGATACTATCAGAGCCGGAAATACCGTTCATTTCACAAAAACGGGCCGCGTTCCACA
>JBNKGK010000476.1:0-1930 GCA_050289785.1 Kordiimonas sp. | reverse complement strand
CACCTGTTGGGTACTCGTTGAGCCACCCTGTAAGGGCCTGTTTCTGAGAAGATTAAGTACATTCCTTATGTTGGCTCGCACCATGCCCATATAATCAAGCCCGGAATGGCGATAAAAGTCCTTGTCCTCGGCAGACAAGAAGGCATGAATAAGCTTATCCGGCACAACGTTAATGGGCACAAACAAACGCTGCTGACGGGCAAATTCAGTTAGCAAGCTGCCATCACCCGCATGAATTCGGGTTACAACTGACGGTTCATAACTGGCGAGCTGACGATAATCAGGCAGATCGCGGCCATAATAGACAATCGCCCAGAAAATTACCGCAACAGTAGCGAAAACACCAATACAGCCTAAAATGCCGCCCCATTTGAACAAGCGGTACCACAAAGACCTGTTTTTAGCCTTTTTTATGGTGTCATTTTTATCTGGTGTTTCTTTGTCAGCCATTGTTTCACAGTACTAATAACAACTCATGCCCTCGCAAGCTTTGGGCTGATTAAATTACAAAAAAATATGTCCGAGTTAAGGCACTTACCGGCCCAACGCCAACATTTGCTCAAAATATTTATCAACGGCACGCACAATGGCACGAGAAATACGCCGTCTGCCATCATAGGAATTCATTAATCTGGCATCTGTTTTATTTGACAGATAACCAGCTTCAATAAGCACTGAAGGCATATCTGGTGCCTTTAAAACCCCCAGGTTGGCAAAGCGGTGCCCTCTGGCATGCATCTGGACTTCCCGGCGCATCTCAGGCAACAAAATTTCGGCAAACTGCGCCGAATAGTTCATGGTTTCCCGCTGGGCAAGCTCGATAAGAATTCCAGAAACCACATCATCAGCCACATCCAGGTCCAGCCCGGCAATCAAATCTGCCTTGTTCTCACGAGCTGCCAAACGCGCTGCTTCTCTGTCTGACGCTTTCTCTGACAAAGTATACACTGTCCCCCCCCGCACCGAGGGGTCTCTAATCGCATCGGCATGAATGCTGATAAAGAGATCAGCCCCCATGCGGCGCGCCAACTCGGGCCTCTTCCTAACCGGGATAAAAATGTCTTTATCGCGGGTCATCCGCACCGTATATCGTCCCGTACCTTCCAACGCCTTCGCGACAGATTTGGCAATATTAAGTGTGATGATTTTCTCATTTACCCCCAGCACCCCTAAGGTGCCTGGGTCAACACCGCCATGGCCAGCATCTATAACAACCAGTCTCTTGCCTCCCGGCACACGTTTTGGTGCTGCCTGTGTTATGATTGGCGCCGGGGCAACCCGCTTTTTCTTGGTTTTAGCAACGGCGGTCACAAAATTCGCCCGACTATCCGGCTGCAGATCAAGAACCAAGCGGTGCCCATATTTACCTTTAGGTGAAAGGTAAAAAGACCGCTTAACAGTGGCTGCTGTACTCAGGTCCAACACAATCCTGTATGTATCCTGCGTGAAAAGGCCATGCCTGAACCGCTCTACAACACCTGTTGCATCGACATTCGCAGGCGCTTTCCAATCCGCTTTGGGCAGATCGATAACCACGCGATAAGGGTCAGCCAGTAGGAAAACACTAGGGTTAGCCTTATTTGAAATATCCAGTACAACACGGGTTGCTCCACCCGTTTTGCCGAAACGCACACCAGAGATATCAATTTCCGCAGCAAAACTTCTCTCAATTCCAATGAGAAGCATAACCACTGCTAAACTTTGCAACAAATAACGCAACACTATGTATTCCCTAAGGCTCTTTATGTTCGGTGCCTGAAATATTCACGCCTATAGTATGAACATTATATGAATTGCTCAAGCCAAAGCATGTTTTTACACTGAAGAAGACAGCATAAAGCAATTAAGTGACTAACTTGGTAGTTTTCCGTTGTAATCATGAAACTAAGCAACTATCTTAAAAATGAGAGTTTTACCGATCGGCCAATGA
>JBNKGK010000475.1:0-1955 GCA_050289785.1 Kordiimonas sp. | reverse complement strand
AACAAGGCCCCCACCAACCCGGTTAAAAACATGGTTGGCACAAAAATAATCTCTTTAGCGAATATTATTATGCCTAAAACGATGAAAAAACCAAAGGGTTCCATTGTCCGTAGGCTTTGCGCATACTCTTCCGGCAATAATTGCTCCAGTAACCGCCCCCCATCAAGCGGAGGAATAGGCAATATATTCAACACCAGAAACAGGCAATTCATGAAGATACCGTAGAACATGGTGTTGATCAGCCAGCTATCGCCAAGAAGCCCAAAACTTAGCCCAATTCGCATAATTAGAGCACAAAGAATAGCAACCAACAGGTTGGTTACAGGCCCCGCCAAGGCGACCAGAGCCATATCCCGCCGCAACTGCTTGAAATTAGATGGGTTAATTTCAATAATCTTGGGATAACCAAGCAGAATTGGTACACCAGCCAGAAAGGTGACAACAGGCAGCACACCTGTACCTATCGGGTCAGCATGGGCCAGCGGATTGGCTGACAAACGGCCTGACGTTTTAACGGAATAATCCCCGAGCTTATAGGCAACAAAACCCCGCCCTGCCTCTCGCCAAGTCACAGCAAACAGGAATGGAAGCGCCATTATGCTAAGCAGAAAAAGACGCTCGCTAATCATTTCCATCATATCTGGTCCTCAAAACTTTTCCATTAACGCCAAATAGCGGGCACGAATATCGGCCCTATCGGCCATGGGCGCTTTATCTGCCTTGGAAATCAGATGCGCCAATTTCTTCTCAAACCCCTCAGGAGTGGCAGGCACGGCCTTTGCCACCGCCTTCATTTCTTCCATGTCACCATTGCAGTGCAGGACCAGATCACAGCCAGCCTGCAACGCATTACAAGCCAAAGTGCCAAGATCACCCGACAAAGCCTTCATGGAAAGGTCATCTGTCATCAACAGACCGCTAAACTGGATCATCATACGAATAATGCGGCCTATCACCTTACGAGACAGGGTCGCCGGGTGTGCAGGGTCAATATTCGTGTAGGTGATGTGCGCAGTCATGCCAAAAGGTGCATCCTTCAACACTTTAAACGGCATAAAGTCTGAGCTAACAAGCTCGGCAAGCGGCGTATCCACCACGGGCAGACTTAAATGGCTGTCAACCTTTGCCCTGCCATGGCCTGGCAAATGCTTAACAACAGGCAACACGCCTGCACTCACGAACGACTCCACCACAATACGGCCCAGCGCACCAACAAGATTAGGATCACGGGAAAAGGCCCTGTCCCCAATAATAGGGTCTGCCGCATCCACAGGCACATCGAGCACAGGCAGGCAGTTCACATTGATGCCCACGCGCCTTAAATCGTCAGCAATCAACCGGCAATTCAGCCTTAAAGCACTGGCGGCCAGTGTTGGGTCTTTCTGGGCCATATCCCCAAAGATGTTCATGGGTGGATATTGGCGCCAGTGCGGCGCTGCCAGACGCTGAACACGCCCGCCTTCCTGATCCACCAGAATAGGCACCTTTGTGCGCCCTACACTTTTTTTCAGATCGCTAATAAGCGCACTCAGTTGGGCTGGATCTTCAATATTTCTGCTGAAAAGAATAAACCCCGAAGGCTTTACCTTAGAAAAAAAAGATTTTTCCGCCGTGGAAAGCGAAGTGCCCGCACAACCAAAAATGACAGGAATCATCCGAAAGCCCTATGGTTTAACAACAATACATGCTTGCTGTTTGGCACGCAGGCCCAAGCATATTTCATCAGCTTCTGCTCTTGTCTCCAAATCACCGAGACGCAGACGATATAATGTACGATCACCAGATTGCACAGGCTCATAGCTTGGGGAAAGGCCTGACAACAGACTGCGATATTTGCCCCTGACGGTTTTCCACGCGCGCTCGGCAGAGGATTCTGATCCATAGGCGCCCAACTGCACGCGGTAAGCATGTTTAGCAGCCGGTTTTGCTGGTGCGGGCTTGGGTTCTGGCTTAGG
>JBNKGK010000474.1:0-1975 GCA_050289785.1 Kordiimonas sp. | reverse complement strand
CAAATGCTGTGCGGCCCCGGCATTTTAAAACACACAGAATTTTATAGAAAAGGAACGATCATGCCTAAGGTGCTGATTTCCGATAAAATGAGCCCGCTTGCGGAACAAACATTTAAAGAGCGCGGCGTTGAAGTAGATTATAAACCAGGCCTCACAAAAGATGAGCTGATTGAAATTATCGGTGAGTATGATGGGCTTGCTATCCGGTCCTCTACAAAAGTAACACCTAATGTTCTTGAAGCAGCAACAAACCTGAAGGTTATCGGCCGCGCAGGTATTGGTGTGGATAACGTGGATGTGCCTGCTGCTACCAACTCTGGTGTTGTTGTGATGAACACGCCTTTTGGTAACTCCATTACAACGGCTGAGCACGCTATTGCCATGATGATGGCACTGGCTCGTGAAATTCCTCAGGCGAATGCTTCCACGCATGCCGGAAAATGGGAAAAATCCGGCTTCATGGGTGTTGAAGTAACAGGCAAGAAACTGGGCCTCATTGGCTGTGGTAATATTGGTTCTATTGTTGCTGATCGTGCCCAGGGCCTGAAGATGAAAGTGGCAGCGTTTGATCCCTTCCTGTCTGTTGAGCGTGCTGCTGATCTGGGTATCGAAAAAGTTGAACTGGATGAGCTGTTTGCAAAAGCTGATTTCATCACCTTGCACACACCTCTGACTGATCAGACCAGAAACATCATTGGTAAAGAAGCTTTCACCAAGATGAAAGACGGCGTTCGCATCATCAACTGTGCTCGTGGTGGCCTGATTGATGAGGAAGCCCTGCTTGAAGCGTTGAACAGCGGCAAGGTTGCTGGCGCGGCTCTGGACGTCTTCGCAGAAGAGCCCGCAAAAGAGAATGTTCTCTTCGGTCATAATAAAGTGATTTGTACACCACACCTCGGTGCTTCCACCACGGAAGCTCAGGTGAATGTTGCCTTGCAAGTGGCTGAGCAAATGGCTGACTATCTGGTAACTGGCGGTGTGATAAATGCCCTGAATATGCCTTCTGTAAGCGCTGAAGATGCGCCCAAACTGAAGCCTTATCTCGAACTGGCTGGCCAGATTGGTGGGTTTGCTGGGCAGCTTACAGAAAATGGCCTGAAGAAAATTACTATTGAGTATGAAGGTCATGTTGCCGAGCTGAACACCAAGCCTCTGACAGCGATCATTCTGCAGGGCCTGCTTGCCCCGCTGATGGATAGCGTGAATATGGTGAATGCCCCTGTTATCGCAAAAGACCGCAATATCGATGTGACAGAAACCAAACATGACCGTGAAGGCGATTACAGCACACTGATTCGTCTGTCTGTAGAAACTGAGGCGCGTACACGCACTGTTTCAGGCACATTGTTCGCTAATCAGGCTCCCCGCATTGTGGAAGTGAATGGCGTGCGTCTGGAAGCGGAACTTGCGGATAATATGCTTTATGTGGTTAATGATGATAAGCCGGGCTTCATTGGTGCGCTTGGTTCTCTTCTTGGCCACAATGGTGTAAATATTGCTACATTTGCTCTTGGTCGCCGCGTTGAAGGTGATGAAGCAGTGGCATTGGTGGCAGTTGATGGCCCAATTAAAGATATTGTTCTTGACCAATTGGCCGCTCTCGCCCATGTACGGCAGGCAAAGAGACTGTCGTTTTAAATCACTGAAGGAGGGGCCAGATGAATGGTCCTGTTAAAAATGTGGCGGGTGACACGTACGCCCGCCAGGCACTGTTGCCAGAAGGCCTGAGAGACCAGCTTGCCCCCTATGCTGAAGAGGAAGTAAAGCTGACAAACATGATCATGTCATGTTTTCTCTCGCATGGTTACGATATGGTGGCACCGCCGCTGGCGGAATATGAGGATAGCCTGCTGATTGGGGCAGGGCAGACCAACGCCAAACGTATGTTCCGCTTCATGGACCCTGATACCCAGCGTACCATGGCTGTTCGCTCTGACATGACTGTACAGATGGCAAGGCTTGCTGCCACAAGGCT
>JBNKGK010000473.1:0-1986 GCA_050289785.1 Kordiimonas sp. | reverse complement strand
CGGGGATGGCCTGCTAACCCTGGCTCAGGATCAATCCCACTATCTCGCCAATGTGATGCGCGCCACCCCCGGCACAAAAATAGCGCTGTTTAATGGTAAAGATGGCGAATGGCAGGCAGAGGTCACCGAGGTGCAAAAACGGGCCGTTACGGTGCGTCTGACCCAAAAACTGAAAGAGCAGAAACACGAACCAGACCTCTGGCTGGTGTTTGCCCCTATCAAAAAAGCCCGTATTGATTTTATCGCCCAGAAAGCCACGGAACTTGGTGTCAGCCACATGGCACCTGTCTATACCCGCCGTACGATTGTAGACAGGGTGAAAACAGACAGGCTTTCTGCCAATGCCACTGAAGCTGCAGAGCAATGTGAGCGGTTGACGGTGCCCACGATCGCTGAACCAGTGAAGCTGGAGAAACTGCTCTCAAACTGGCCTGCTGACAGGCAGGTCATGTTCTGCGATGAAGACCTTTCAGGACAATCCGCCCACACAGCCTTGCTGGAAAGCGATGTCGAGCCGGGGGCACCCTGGGCGATCATCATCGGTCCGGAAGGTGGGTTTGACGATACAGAGCGCCAGATGATCCGATCCCTGCCTAACACCACTGTTGTTTCCCTCGGCCCACGTGTCCTGCGGGCGGATACAGCCGCCATGGCCGCAATCAGCCTCTGGCAATCCGCTTTAGGGGATTGGTGAGCCTTATCCCGTAAGTTTTCATTCTTAATTACCTTACTTTTCCTCGTTTGTTTACAGGGATACATCTTGCTATCACTTCACCTGTCTTGAAAAGATAAACAGGAAACGTCAATGCATATTGTTCACACACCCGAAGCGCCGACAGCGGAAGAGATTGGTTTTCCCGACTTTCTGAAAGTGGATATTCGGGTTGGCACTATTATAGAAGCGCTTCCCTTTCCAGAGGCCCGTAAACCTGCCTATAAACTGACAATTGATTTTGGCCAGGGGGTTGGTGTTAAAAAATCCTCGGCGCAAATCACTGACAATTACGATTTGGAGCCGTTGCAAGGAAAACAGATCGCTGCTGTCGTTAATTTTCCACCACGCCAGATTGGTCCCTTTATGTCAGAAGTGCTGGTCCTTGGTTTCCCGGATGAGAAGGGCCATATCACCCTGTTCTCGCCGGATAGCAAAATACCAAACGGGGCACGCCTAGCATAAAAAAGGCCGCCCCAAAGGCAGCCTTTTTTTATTTGTCTTAAGAAAAGCAGCTTAGCTATTCTTTTCCGCTTCAATGGCTTTTTCAATGAGAGAAACCGCAAATTCAGCATCTTCCCAGCCTTGCACTTTCACCCATTTACCTTTTTCCAGGTCTTTGTAGTGCTCAAAGAAATGGGCAATCTGATCCAGGAAAATCTGTGGCATTTCTTCATAAGATTTTACATCTTTATAGAAGGGGTGCAGCTTGTCCACTGGCACCATAAGAAGCTTCTCATCCATGCCCGCTTCATCTTCCATCACCAGCACGCCGATGGGGCGACAGCGAACAACAGCACCAGGCATAATAGGTGTGCGGTTCGCAATCAACACATCAACCGGGTCGCCATCATCCGCCAGTGTGTGAGGAATAAAGCCATAGTTACAAGGATAGCGCATGGATGTGTGCATAATGCGATCCACAAACAAAGCGCCTGATTCTTTATCCAGCTCATATTTCACTGGCTCTGTGCCTACAGGCACTTCAACAATCACATTCACATCCCAAGGAGCATTTTCACCAACAGGGATTTTTTTAATATTCATGGGGAGACATCCTTACACAAAACAATAGGGATATACTCTACACCCCTTCAGGCTTTATCTCGTTATCAGCTCCAGGAACAAAGCCGATAGCAGGATCCAGCCAAAAAAGATGTTCGAGCGAAAAATTCTCAAACAACTTGCCGGGTTTTCAATATCCACCCGCCAAACCTGCCACCCTAAATGCAGGGCGGCAACCATGGTGCCCGTGTAATAGATTCCGCCCAGCT
>JBNKGK010000472.1:0-1992 GCA_050289785.1 Kordiimonas sp. | reverse complement strand
ATCAAGAGTTGACCGTAATCCCGGAAGGGGCCAGCAAAGACAATTTGCCCATCATAGGGGGCCACAACCTGTGCCCCAGGGCGGGCTTTGATGCGTATTCCCTTGGACTGGACCACACCCTCACGTTGCCCAAATCTTTTTGAAATAGTACCTATGGCAGGGTAGGGCAACAGGCCCTTCGCGGCTGCCATATTACCACTTCTGGGCATAGGGGGGAGGGCAATTCCCTTCTTCTGTGCCGCCAGACGACGCGCCTTTTGTCGTGCGGCTTCCTTCTCTAGCTGGGCTATCAGCCCTTTAAGGCTTTTTGCTTCTTTGGCAAGGCGAACCAAGTCTGATTGCGCCTTTTTGGCTTCAGCTGTGGCTTTGGAGGCCTCTTCCCTGCGAGCCGCCAGAAGGAGAGAGAGTGTTTTTTGCCGGTCTGCTAGCTGTTGCTGTGTGTTTTTCAAGCTGTAGCGCTCTGCAGAAAGCGAGTTTTCAATTTCCGAAAGAACGCTGAGCTCTTTTTTCAATTTTTCGGATTGGCTGGTGATTTTAGGGAGCAGGGTGCTCATCAGTGATGCACTCTGTGCTGTTTTTAACGCCTCTTTAGGTTGTAAGAAAGTAAAGGCTACAGGGCGCTTTGACAAGCGCTCCAGAGCGGCCAGCAATCCAAGCAATTCTGTGCGGCGAGTGTTAAGAATTTCTCGTTTTTCCTCGGCTGTTTTTTGCAAATCGTCGATACGCTGTTCTATGTGATTCGCATTTTCCTCGGTTTGACGCAGTTGTGCTGCCGCCTCTACCAACTTTTTAGAAAGCGCCTGAGCTTTACTCAAAGCAGAGGAAGCCTGTTTTTCAGCTTCCTCTTTTGTCAGTTGACGTTCCGTAATGGCGCTTTCAAGTTCGCTCAGACGCGATTTCACCTTTTCCGGATCATCCGCAGCCCAAAGGGCGGGGGCAATAGCCCCGGCAAAGATAATGCTGACCAGATTTATGAAAAGGGCTGGTCGCATTGCCATGGTTTATGCTGAGGCCTGCAAGGTGGGCTTGGCTTCAGAAAGCAGGTTTTTACCTGTCATTTCAGCGGGCTGATCAATGCCAAGCAGGGCCAGTATGGTGGGTGCCACATCTGCCAGACGGCCATCCCGCATCCCGGCATCACTGCCGATAAGAAGAGCGGGCACATCAAAGCTGGTGTGCGCTGTGTGGGGTTGGCCTGTGCTGTCGTCTTTCATCATCTCCACATTGCCATGGTCTGCCGTGATAATCATGGCGCCGCCTGTTTCCTCAATGGCTGTTTCCAACCGGGCAACGCAGTTGTCTATGGTTTCAACGGCCTTGATAGCGGCGGAAAGCACGCCAGTGTGGCCTACCATGTCAGGGTTGGCATAGTTCACGATAATCGCGCCATATTTGCCGCTTTTGATGGCTTCTACCAGCCTGTCTGTCACCTCAGGGGCAGACATTTCAGGCTTCAGGTCATAGGTTGCCACATCAGGTGACGGGATCAGAATACGATCTTCACCTTCGAAAATATCCTCTGAGCCACCATTGAAGAAGAAGGTGACATGCGCATATTTCTCGGTTTCGGCAATGCGAAGCTGATTAATGCCGTTGTTGGCCAGAATTTCACCCAGGCTGTTTTTGATTTCCTCAGATGGGAACAGAACAGTGAGATATTCATTCAGCGCAACAGAGAATTCCACCATGCCAGCACTTGCCGCCAGCACGGGCGGTGTGCCACGGTCAAATCCATCAAAGGCAGGGTCTACAAGCGCTGTGAGGATTTCACGTGCCCGGTCAGCCCGGAAATTGGCCATCAGGAAGCCATCCCCTTCTTTCATGCCGGTGTAACCACCAATCGTGGTTGCCTTGATAAATTCATCATTTTCATCGCGGGCATAAGCGGCTTCCACAGCGGCAGTGGCGCCGTCAGCGGTTTCCTTGCCTTTGCCATACACTATGGCATCATAGGCCTGTTGCACACGGTCCCAGCGTTTGTCGCGGTCCATG
>JBNKGK010000471.1:0-1993 GCA_050289785.1 Kordiimonas sp. | reverse complement strand
TATTGTTGCCACACATAGGATAGTACCGCCTCAGCTGCCAGATGAGGAGCAGCAAGATACGGTAAAGCCGTTGGAGGCAGCGCTCGCGCCCGCAGCCAAAGGCACAGACATTGACCTGAATGATATTGTTGCTGAGGCCCTACAGCGTGAGTTGAACAAAAATAGTGACGACACAAGCAAGGCCGAAGAGACAAGTGAACAGCGCCTGAAGGACCCTGGCCCAGGGGGCTGGTCCTGGCGCGCGGACCGCGATGGCTTCATTACGGAAGTCTCCCCTCAGGGAATCAGGCTTCTTGGACCTGCTGACACACTGGTTGGCCTCGCCATGCTGGACCTTTTAGGCCTGAACATGAAGCTGGATCATCCTGTCTCAAGGGCTTTTCAGCGCCGCAGCACCATCCATGATGCGCCTATTTGCCTGGAACAACTGGATAAACCGCATCAACACTGGACACTAGAAGCCGCGCCAGTATTCAGCTCTGGCGGCGGCATTTTTGAAGGCTATGAGGGTGCCCTCACCCCTGTCATTTTCAAGAAGACTGCGGAAGAAGCGCCTATTGGTGCCCCCGACCCTGAAGCCCCTCTCTTTTTAGATGAGCCTGAGGCGGCACCAAATCAGGATCTCGTCAACAAGGTTACAGAAGGCCTGAAAGAACCAGCAATAGATGCTCCCGCAGAAAAGCCTCAAACCGAACAGAAGGTTGACGATACATCTGCAAGAAAGGCCCCGCCGCAGGATGATGATATTTCTGCGACCCTCGATATGCTGGATGAGGCACTGAAGCGATTGAGCGACACCAGTAAAAACGGTGGTACCATGCAGGCACGCCTGCAGACTGAAATTGCCGCAGCTTGTGCCCGCACCCTGCGTGAACAGCTGAAGAAATAAAGCATCTATGCCATCACGCACACAGCCAGACCTTTTCACCGCTGCTAAAAAAGCAAAAAGAATAGCATTGGCTGTTCTTGCATCTTTCTATTTTCTTTATCTGCTGCCCGCCACTTTCGCTGACCAATCGGCAAACGGCCCTGCCCTGTGGCGCGTCCAGGATGAAGATAGCACCATCTGGCTTTTTGGCACTGTGCATATGCTGAACCCGCACCTGAAGTGGCAAACAAAAACAGTAATGGCGGCTTTCGAAGAGGCTGATACCCTCTATATAGAAGCCCCGGTGGTGGATGCGACCCCGGCTGTCATGCAGCCCCTCATTATGAAGCATGGCATGAACCAGAACCGCCCCCCCTTTTTAAATGACCTGAGCCCAGAAGGGCGCCAGTATTTTCAACAGGTTTTGGAAAGCCTGGGCATGCCGCCACACAGTATGAATAATTTTGCCCCTTATCGCCCCTGGCTTGCGGGCATCAGCATTCAGGCTCTTTATATAAAAAGCGAGGGCGGTGATCCTGAGGCTGGTGTCGATAAGACCCTCTGGCACAAGGCCAGCGAGCAGGGCAAGAAACTGCGCTATTTTGAAACACTGGAAGAACAACTAGCCTTCTTTAGCAGCCTATCCCCCAAGGAAGAATTGCTTTTCTTTGAAGAAGGCATAAAACAGATTATAGAGCAGCCCGAACTTTTAAACCAGATTGTGAATGACTGGCAGCAGGGCAACACAGAGGCGCTAGGCGAAAAGATTAACCAGACACTGGGTGTTCATCAGGCTGGGCTTTATAATAAATTACTGGTTGAACGGAATAAAAGCTGGGCTGTCCGCATTAATGAACTGATGAAAGGCAGTGGCACAATCTTTGTTGCTGTCGGCGCAGGCCACCTGGCCGGGCCAGGCTCATTGCAGGACCAGTTGAAAACATTAGGCTTCATGAGCATACGCCAATGAACCTATGATATTCTCTTGATATTTCTTCACACGACATATCAAGCATTTCTGCTCGTTGATGATTGTTATTCCGTCATACGCGCGAGGGCGGGTATCTCGGGCAGAATAGAGACCAGCGCGGTAAGAGCGCCCCTTCCCTCGGGCCATACCTCGCC
>JBNKGK010000470.1:0-2026 GCA_050289785.1 Kordiimonas sp. | reverse complement strand
AGCTTCGCACAAATACCCTTGGCTGTTGTGTGGCCAATCCCGTGAATATAAGTCAACGCGATTTCGACCCGTTTGTTTGTCGGAATGTTCACGCCTGCAATACGCGCCACAACCGTTTCTCCTAAATAACATGTTCACGTCAATATAAATTACAAGACGTGCCAAAGCCGGGGATTATATGAATAAACCCCCGAACGTCAACCGTCTTGCAACAGTTTTTTTACGCAGCCAAAACTGCGTCTATTTGTGCAGCAACTTCATCAATGGCTGCCATGCCATCAACCTGCTGCAAAATTCCTTTATCTGCATAGTATGGCAGCACAGGTGCAGTCTGCGCATAATACTCATCCAGCCGCTTGGCAACTGTCTCTGCATTATCGTCTGCGCGACGCTTAAACTCTGTTCCACCACAGCTATCACACACGCCTTCCGCCTTTGGCTTCAGGTTTGTGTCATGATAACCAGCATTACATTTAGCGCATGTATAACGCCCGGAGATGCGGCCAACAAGTGCCTCATCATCCACTTTCATTTCAACAACAGCGTTCAGCTTCAGGCCAAGGTCCGTCAGCATCTCATCCAGCGCTTCTGCCTGCGGTACGTTCCGCGGGAAACCATCAAGGATGCAGCCGTTTTTGCAGTCATCTTCCTGAATGCGGTCACGAATAATGCCAATAACGATATCATCGGAGACCAACTGACCCGCATCCATCTTTTCCTTGGCGCGCTTGCCCATTTCTGTACCCGCAGCCACGGCGGCGCGGAGCATATCACCAGTAGAAAGCTGCACCAGGCCTTTTTCGCGCTCAAGACGCTGAGCCTGTGTGCCTTTACCGGCACCGGGTGGTCCAAACAGAATTACGATCATCTCTTGCGTCCCCCTTTTAGGCGGGCTTTCTTCAGAAGCCCTTCATATTGCTGTGCCATCAGGTGTGAGTGTACCTGGGAGACCGTATCCATTGTAACGTTCACCACAATCAACAGGCTGGTACCACCAAGATAAAAAGGTACAGACGCTTGGCTGATCAGCAACTCAGGCACCACGCACACGAATGACAAATAAGTAGCGCCAATCACTGTAAGGCGTGTGAGCACATAATCAAGATATTCTGCAGTGCGCTTGCCAGGGCGAATACCTGGCACAAAGCCGCCATGTTTCTTCAGGTTATCGGCAGTATCCTCAGGGTTAAACTGAATAGCCGTGTAGAAGAAACAGAAGAAGACAATGAGGCCAATATAAAGCGCAATGTAAAGTGGGCGCCCTGGTGACAACAGTGCCGTTATCGTGCCCAGCCACTCTGGCCCGCCCGCGGCATAAAGGCCCGCCACAGTAAGCGGCATCAACAGAATGGAGCTTGCAAAGATAGGCGGAATAACACCAGCTACGTTAAGCTTCATCGGCAGGTGAGATTTATCGCCCTGAAACATACGGTTACCCTGCTGCCTTTTGGGGTACTGAATAACCACCCGGCGCTGGGCCCGCTCACAGAAAACAATAAACCAGATCAAACCAGCTGCACCAATAAGAAGCGCCAGCAGGATGCCGAGAGATAATGAACCCGCCCTGTTCAGCTCAAAGGCCTGCGCCAGCGTGCCTGGCAGGTTTGCCACGATACCGGCGAAAATGATCAGGGAAATGCCATTACCAATGCCGCGCTGTGTGATCTGCTCACCCAGCCACATCAGGAACATGGTGCCGCCCACCAGTGTGACAACGGTGGTAAAACGGAAGAAGAAGCCGGGGTCAACAACCACACCGGGTTGGCCCTCAAGGCTTGTGGCTACAGCATAACCCTGAACGATTGTCAGCAGTACAGTACCATAGCGGGTATATTGGTTGATCTTTTTGCGGCCCTGATCCCCCTCTTTCTTGAGCTGGCCAAGGCTGGAGCTCATGGTGGTCAGTAGCTGCATGATAATGGAGGCTGAGATATAAGGCATAATGCCGAGCGTGATGATAGACATCCGCTTCAAGGCACCACCAGAGAAGGTGTTTACCATATCCAGGAAGCCGCCGCCCAGCTCT
>JBNKGK010000469.1:0-2061 GCA_050289785.1 Kordiimonas sp. | reverse complement strand
TCGCTCACACGGCAGGGCCTGAAACAACAGCGCCTTGAGCATACAGAAGAAAACCTCTGTGCCAAAGGTGGCTATATTCTGCATGAAGCCACAGGCTGTGCGCCCAAGGTTGTGTTGATCGCGACAGGCTCTGAAGTGGAAATCGTGGCGGCTGCCCGTGAAGAGCTGGAAGCCGCAGGCACACCAACACGCGTTGTTTCCATGCCGTGTACAGAGCTTTTTGATGCGCAGGACGCAGCCTATAAAGCTGACGTGCTGCCAGCGGGTGCGCTGAAGCTTTCTATTGAAGCGGCTACCACCTTCGGTTGGGAGCGTTACACAGGGCTGGATGGCATCAATATTGGTATCAACAGCTTCGGCGCGTCGGCCCCTGCTGATGAATTATACGAATATTTTGGCATTTCTACCGCTGCGGTGGTTGCAGCCGTGAATGAGAAGCTTTAAAGACAAGGTAAATTTTTTATTAAAGGCTGACTAACAGCCAGACACAGTTGATGAGAGAGGATCCTGCGGATGACTGTTCGTGTTTCGATTAATGGTTTTGGTCGTATCGGTCGTAATGTGCTGCGTGCCATTTATGAAAGCGGTCGTACAGACATTAAAGTTGTTGCCCTGAATGATCTGGGTGATGTGGATATGAACGCTTACCTGCTGCGCCGCGATAGCGTGCACGGCCCATTCCCTGGGGATGTTAAGGTGGAAGGCGACAGCATCATCGTAAACGGTGATAAAATCCGCGTTAATGCTGAGCGCGATCCATCTGCCCTGCCATGGGGTGCTGAAGGTGTTGATATCGCGATGGAATGCACAGGCATTTTCACACACCGTGATAAGGCTTCTGCTCACCTGACAGCGGGTGCCAAAAAAGTGCTGATTTCTGCACCCGGCACTGAAGTTGACCGCACTGTTGTGTACGGTGTGAACAGTGACGAGCTGACAGCAGAAGACATTATCGTTTCCAACGCATCCTGCACAACCAACTGTCTGGCGCCTGTTGCGCAGGTTCTGAACAATCTGGTGGGCATTGAGCGCGGTTACATGACAACAGTGCACGCTTATACGGGTGACCAGCCTGTGCTTGATACACTGCACAGCGACCCACGCCGTGCCCGTGCTGCGGCGCTTTCCATGATCCCGACATCTACTGGTGCTGCCAAGGCTGTTGGTCTGGTTCTGCCTGAACTGGCTGGTAAGCTGGATGGGTCTGCCGTTCGTGTGCCAACACCAAATGTTTCCATGGTTGACCTGAAGTTCAATGCTGGCCGTGATACAACAGCAGAAGAAATTAATGCTGCCATGAAAGCTGCTGCAGAGGGCCATCTGAAAGGCGTTCTTGGCTATGAAGACATGCCGGCTGTTTCTATTGATTTCAATCACAACCCGAACAGCTCAACATTTGATTCAAGCCAGACAAAAGTGATCGACGGCCGTTTCGTGCGTATCCTTTCCTGGTACGACAATGAGTGGGGTTTCTCTAACCGTATGTCTGACACCGCGGTTAAGATGGCAAGCCTCGGCTAAGCTTGGCGTAGTTCTAAAAAGGGCGGTCTTTGGGCCGCCTTTTCTTTATCAGGGTGGTAGTGTTTATGTCTTTTAAGCGAGTTGCAGATCTGGGTGATCTTTCCGGTAAAACAGCGGTTGTCCGTGTTGACCTTAATGTGCCAATGGCCGATGGCAAGGTAACAGATGCCACACGGCTGGAGGCTGTGAAACCAACAGTGGATGCGATTGCAGCGGCGGGTGGCCGGTCTGTGCTTCTGGCCCATTTTGGGCGACCCAAAGGCAAAGTTGTAGCTGATATGAGCCTGAAACCTGTGGTGCCTGCGCTTGCTGAGGTGCTTGGCCGCAGTGTTGGTTTTGCCGAGCTTGGGGATGAACTGCCTTCTGATGATGTGATCGTTATTGAAAACACCCGTTTTTATGCTGGTGAAGAAAAGAATGATGCTGTGCTTGCGGGCCAGTTTGCAGCCCTTGGTGATGTGTATGTGAACGATGCTTTCTCTGCTGCGCACCGTGCGCACGCGTCTACTGAAGCCATTGCAAAACTGTTGCCTTCTGCCG
>JBNKGK010000468.1:0-2104 GCA_050289785.1 Kordiimonas sp. | reverse complement strand
CGCCATTAATCCTGTATATGAGGCCTTGGCTCGTAGTGAGCGCCGCAGCACGGTACGCTCCGTTGTTGCAAGGCACGAAACTGGTGCTGCCTTTATGGCTGATGGCTATGCCACGCAGACTGGTCGGTTGGGGGTATGCTGTGCCACAACAGGTCCAGGGGCTACTAATCTGATTACGGGGGTTTCCTCCGCCTATGCCAATGGCGTACCGCTATTGGTACTTACAGGTCAGACTCCTATGAAGGGGATAGGTCAGGGAGCGTTTCAGGACTCCTCCTGCATTGGCATTGATACAGTTGCAATGTTTAAACATTGTACGCTGATGAGTACACTGGTCTCTCATGCAGAGCAGTTGGAGCAGAAACTCATCACTGCCGTGATGACAGCCTTGGGGCCTAGAAAAGGGCCTGTTCATCTTAGCATCCCTATGGATGTTTTAAAGGCGGAGGTGAAACCAACCAGGCGCTTTAATATTTTGCCCCTGTTGCATCAGCCTCCCTCTCATACCTGGCATGATGTGGAGCGTCTATCCGGCTACCTGCTAGACAGCAATAATAGTGTCTTTGTGGTGGGTGGTGGTGACAAAGAAACGGTTGAAGCTGTTTTCGCGGTCGCGAACCATCAGGATGCTTCTGTAGTGGTAACCCCTCATGCCAAAGGGCTGGTCGACCCTTGGCATCCACGGTTTAAAGGTATTTTGGGCTATGGTGGTCACTCAAGCACGCTGAAAGCACTACAGGAAGATAAAGTCGATACCATCATTTTTGTGAATACTCTGTTGAGTGAAAGGGGAGGGAGTGGTTGGCTAAAGCGGCTCTCGCCGACACAAAAGCTTATTCATATCGATTCTCGGGCAGACCACTTCATCTATACGCCTATGGCCAAAATGCATTTGTGGGGCAACGCTACGGACGTATTAGAGGCGTTGAAAAGCCTTCTTCCGGCCAGAAACACAAATCAAAAAACCAGGCAGAGTGTTCAACATGTCAATCAACAAAGACTACCTGCCTTCATGGCTGAAGATGCAATCAACAGCATCGATGAGACAGGGCCAATACACCCAGCTTATCTGATGAGGCAGCTTCCCGGTCTGTTCCCGGACACCACACGCTTTATGGTTGATTCCGGGGCGGGTTTGGCATGGGCTCTTCATCATATGCATCCTGTGGCTCCCAAAGCTGATCACTGGTTCCGCGCCACTGTGGAGTTTACCTCCATGGGATGGGCCATTGGTGCGGCGGTTGGTGCTGCTTTGGGTGACAAAAGCACCCCTCTGGTATGTATTACAGGAGATGGCAGTTGGCTGATGAGTGGTCAGGAAATAACTGTGGCCGTGCAGGAAGAACTACCCATAATTTTCATCGTATTGAATGATGCCTCTCTCGGTATGGTTAAACATGGACAAAAGCTTATCAATGCCGAGCAATTTGGCTTTGAAATACCGTTCACGGATTTTGCTATGATGGCCAATAGCATGGGTGTGGAAGCTCACATTATCAAAACGGTGTCAGACCTAACCAAGCTGGATGGCAAGTTACTCTGTGAGCGCAAGGGACCTGTGCTCTTGGATATGCGAATAGACCCAGAAGCGGTGCCACCTCTCGGCAGCAGAATTAAAGGATTGGTACGTAAAGAATGACACAGGCAGTACACAAAATGTCTGACCCCATAGACAATACCGAGCAGGAAAAAACCGGGCCGCCCCCCTCAACAAAGAAAGTTGATTGCATTCATTCAGCATTTTGGCAGGAAGTGCCTGAGGAAGATAACCCATTTGCGGCAGCTCAGTACCGTTGTTCAGGGTATGATGTGTATGGGGACATGCTGGGTAAAGCAAGCTGGGTGGAGTATCTCTACCTGCTTTTTCACCATGAAGCGCCAGACAAGCATCAGGCAAAGCTGCTTGAGGGCCTTGCTGTTGCTTTGATGAACCCCGGCCCAAAGGATTATGGCGTACAGGCTGCCATGTGCGGTGGCGCGGGAGGGTCAACGCTTGCTTCCTGCCTGATGGCAGCGCTTGCAGTCGGGGCAGGTAATTATGGTGGCGCGCGGGAAGTCTATGAAACCCTGCATCTTTGGGAAAAGTGTGGGCGCGATTTAGCCC
>JBNKGK010000467.1:0-2131 GCA_050289785.1 Kordiimonas sp. | reverse complement strand
CACATCCAGCACTCTGGCGATACGGAACAGACGGCTGGCCCCAATGCGGTTAGTGCCTTTCTCATACTCCTGAACCTCTTGCCAGGTAATGCCCAGTTTCGCAGCCAAAGCCGATGGCATCTACACACATATTGGTATGCACATGCGTATCACCAAAATACACACTCTGGGGATAATCCAACCCTATATAAGGGGATAAGTTTCTTCTGCCGAAACAGAAAAAGTATTAAAGCAAGAACTAAACAGCCCATTGTTAACCTCAAGGTCATTTGCAGTTCTCCGGTTCGAAGAAGTAGGCGCTTTCACTGCCCATGGATGGGAGATGGGTATGAGAGACACGCAGGCGGATCAGGTCTTTGATCTCCTCCTCACCATAACCCAGCTCCTTGAGGATTGCCTCTGTACCATCACCGTAGCGAAGGGCAGGCGTGAGGCGCTTGTATGTCTGGTCTTCACCAATACGAGCCCAGGTAGGAGCCAGATTCAATATTGGCCTGCCTGCAGGGTGATGTGGCCTGACCAATACCTCTACCGTGCCTCTGGCCACTTCGTCAGACGCTTCATTGGGCACAGAGGTAATGCCCTCAGCGCAAATATCAGCCACGGTGGCTGCCAGGTGGCAAGGGATATCAAGCGCATCAAGTTTGGCCTGCCAATAACCATACGGCTTTTCTGCGAATGCAGCTTCCAGTGCCTTCTCATCAGCATCCGGTGTGCCGGTGACAAACTCATTCAGCTCCGCGATGCCGTCGCCTCTGGCTTCCACATACAGCCACCTGTCTGCACACTCATAAAGACGAGCACTTGGCCCTTCACCCAGAGTGAACTGGCCTCTGGCCTCACCCTGATCAGAGCTGCCATCCTTCATGATCATGCCGGGCAACTGCATATAATTAATCATCCGCGCCAGTGACGTACGCGCTTCACCAGCATAACCCGTGCGGCGCTTCTGATAGATGGCCAACAGGGCTGCATAGGTGCCGCCAATGCCCCCCATGATATCGCCACAGATGATCTGGCCGTGAAACTGAGGATAGGCGAGCGTGCCATAGTGGGTCATAATGCCATTGATGCCTTGCACGAGGCTATCAAAGCCAGACCATCCTTCCAGGCCACCTGCACCCCGGTGCAGACCCCCAAGAAAGGAGAATTGGCAAACAACAACATCCGGATTAATGGCCTGAAGCTGAGCTTGTGTTACCCCCAACCGTTCTGCCACACCGTCCACACTGTTATGCACTACAATATCTGCCCATTTCACCAAACGAGCAAACACATCTCTCCCCGGCGCTGTCGTCAAGTCAGTGAGAATACTGCGCTTGCCCTGATTGGCTTCCAGCATAGACGAAGCGATGAGGGCGGGGTGCACAAAACGAGGTGGGTCTGCCTTGATCACCTCTGCCCCGTATTGCGCGAGGGTGTAAGTAGATGTAGGCCCGGCTACCAGATTGGTAAGGTCGAGCACCTTCAGGCTTTTCAGAAGCTCCCCCTTTTTCAAAGGGGCTGCATCAGCCTGCACTGCAGGTTTTGGCGCTCCCGCAGCAAACAGGGCCACAGCGTCAGAAAGGCTGATATCCTCTGGTTCCGCAAAGCTGTTCGTCACGCTGCCACCTTCCGGCCCGCTCACATCAGCGAACTGGCCCGGCACTGTCAGCTCATTCATCTCAGTGAACAGCCCGCCCTTATGGGCCCGATCCAGCGACATCCATTCATCCCGCGTGCGGATCATGGCAACAGCCACACCGGCCTCAGCTAATAATGTTTCCCATTCATGGGCTGGTTTGGCGAGAAGAGCCTCGCTGATCACGTTCGAAACATGCTCATGATGCTCAGGGCTAAGCGCCATCAGATTATTATCCAGCCCCGTGACCCAGGGCCCTGCATTCTGGTAGCCCTCACTTTTAAGCCGTTTCTCTATCCCTAATAATTTCAGGAAGGTATCTGCCGCCTGTAGGTTTTGCGCCCAAACCATCAAATCCCGGCCATCTCCGCATGTATACCAACGCATAAAGACGCCTAGGAGGGATTTGTTAGGCTGGCTCAGCTTTTCCAGCCGCATTGTGCCTGCTCACCGCCCACGCCCATGCTCCCACACCAGCTCGAACTGCTCTCCCCCGCCCGCGACGCCGAC
>JBNKGK010000466.1:0-2140 GCA_050289785.1 Kordiimonas sp. | reverse complement strand
GGTGAAATTTCCCTTACTTAACAATAAGGTTAATAAAGTGTGCATTTGGTAATGCAGAAAATTAAATCACGACTCGCACGCTATTTTTGAGCCTGAAGAAGCCTTTGGACGGCGGTGCTAACAGGTAGCTCGCCTTTCTCAACACTATGCTTCACTTTATCAAGCTCAGCTTTCACTACCGGTTGGGCATAGAAAGCGCTTAACAATCTGTCTTCCAGTTGGTTTTTAAGCCAGCTCAAACGCTGTTGCTGCCTGCGCGCTTCGCGCTCACCGCTATCCGCCATAACCTGTCTGTGCTTTAAAACCTGTTGCCACAGGGTATCAACTCCATCACCTGTAAGGCTTGAACAGGAAAAAACGGGAGGGTGCCAGTTCGGACTAGCATCAGTGAGGATATGCAGCGCTGACTGATAATCACGAACAGCATTCTTCAATTTATCGGCAAAGATATCCGCTTTGTTGAGAACCACCATATCTGCCAGTTCCAAAATACCTTTTTTAATGCCTTGCAGCTCATCCCCTGCGCCCGGCAGCATCAGCACCAGAAAAAAATCCACCATTTCTGAAACCATGGTCTCAGACTGACCTGTACCCACCGTTTCAACAAGCACGACATCATAGCCTGCAGCTTCAACCACAATCATGCTCTCTCGGGTAGCGCGGGCCACACCGCCAAGCACACCAGCACTGGGGCTTGGGCGGATAAAAGCGGAAGGATGGGCGCTCAATTGTTCCATACGGGTTTTATCACCAAGTATGGACCCACCTGTGCGTCCGCTGGATGGGTCAACCGCCAAAACAGCCACTTTGTGACCATATGTATTGGCTAACAAACAGCCCAAGCTTTCAATAAAGGTGGATTTACCAACACCAGGCACACCGGATATGCCCACCCTTTGTGCCTTGCCTGAATGAGGCAACAGCTTGGTTAACAGTTCCTGGGCCTGAGCCTGATGATCTGGTTTACGGCTTTCAACAAGGGTAATAGCCCGGCCAATGCTTGCCCGATTACCAGATAGAATACCCTCATAAAGGGCCGTCATATTATGTGCAGGCCCGTTCTCAGACATAACCCAATTGCGTGTTTAATTTATGGATAAGCTCAGCCGCGGCTTCTGCAATCACCGTTCCTGGTGGGAAAATAGCAGTCGCCCCTGCATCATATAAGGCTTCATAATCCTGAGGGGGAATAACCCCCCCGACAACAACCATAATATCACTTCTGCCAAGCTTGCTCAGTTCAGCCTTCAATTCTGGCACCAATGTCAGGTGCCCTGCAGCTAGAGAGGAAGCCCCAATAATGTGCGCATCATTCTCCACAGCCTGTCGGGCTGCCTCTGCCGGGGTTTGGAACAAGGGGCCAATATCCACATCAAAACCAAGATCAGCAAAGGCGGACGCGATTACCTTCTGGCCTCTGTCATGGCCGTCCTGCCCCATCTTGGCCACCAGAATGCGGGGTCTGCGACCATCATTCGCTTCAAAAGAATCAACAAGAGCCATGCACTGCTGCACCGCTTCATTGCTGCCCCCAATTTCTGATGCATACACGCCTGTCACTGTTCGTATCTCCGCCTTATGACGACCATATACCTTTTCAAGGGCCGCTGTCATCTCTCCAACAGTTGCCATGGCGCGTGCAGCATCAACACTGAGAGCCAACAGATTCCCATTACCGGATGAGGCAGCCTCCGTAAGGGCATCTAGGGCCTGTTGAACCTGTGCATCATCGCGCTCTGCTTTAAGGCGCTTCAGTTTTTCAAGCTGGGCGGCGCGAACAGCAGCATTATCCACCTTCAGAACATCAATATCTTCAGCTTGATCCAGCCTATATTTGTTCACCCCAACAACAGTTTGCTCACCGCTGTCGATACGAGCCTGTGTGCGTGCTGCAGCCTCTTCAATGCGTAGTTTGGGCAAGCCAGCCTCAATAGCTTTAGCCATGCCGCCTTCAGCTTCTACTTCCTTAATATGCTGGCGTGCCTTTTCCACAAGATCAGCGGTTAACTTTTCCACATAATAGCTGCCGCCCCAAGGATCGATGATTTTGCAGGCATCAGTTTCTTTTTGTAGAAAGAGTTGTGTATTCCGGGCAATACGGGCTGAGAAATCTGTTGGCAAAGCTAAAGCTTCATCAAAC
>JBNKGK010000465.1:0-2150 GCA_050289785.1 Kordiimonas sp. | reverse complement strand
CAAGGGGGACAGCCAGGCGATCAATTATTTCGTGGCGCAGAAATATGTGGAGGCCATGGCCAAGTTTGCCGATTCCCCCAACCAGAAAACCCTCTTGATGCCGATCGAGGCCACAGGCGTGCTGGGCTCGCTGGCCGGCATCGCCGAGATCGCCAAAGACAGTTTCGGCAGGAAAGGCTGAGCCATGGGGATTGAGCAGTATCTCACCCAGATCGAATTCTGGCACTGGCTGATCTTTGGCGCCGTGCTGATGATCCTGGAACTGGCCGTCCCGGCCACTGTGCTGATGTGGTGCGGGCTTTCAGCTCTTGCTGTGGGCCTGCTGCAGCTGGTGGTGCCCGGCCTTTCCTGGGAATTGCAGATGGTGGTGTTCGGCCTCCTCTCCCTGGTCACGGTCACCGGCTACCGCATCTGGCTCAACCGCCATCCCATTGAAAGCAGCGACCCGACCTTGAACCAGCGCGGCGCCCATTATATCGGCCGCCAGGTCACGGTCACCGATACCCAGCCTGGCGGGCGCGGCCGCGCACAGCTGGATGACAGCAGCTGGCTGGTCAGAGACCCGTCAGGACAGGAATTGGAGGCCGGGCAGCGCTACCGGGTGACCGGGGTTGAGGGGGCGACATTGCTGGTGGGGCGAGACGAATAAAACGGCTCTAATAAAAGAGTTGGGAACAAGCCATTTCATGATCAAACGAATTCATTCAGCTCTCATACTAGCGGTTGTTCTATTGTCGGCTTTTCTGATGATTCCGCTTGCTCAGGCCGATCAGAAAATTCTGGAAACACAATGCCTTGATGACCGGGACCCGGATAACACTCGCAGGAGACTTCGCAAATGTGCTGAATTGATTCAACTAATGCCCCCAAACGACATTAATCTGTGGGCCGTACATCTCACACGTTGCACAGATTTCCAAAACCTCGGAAGATACCGTGCAGCAATATCCAGTTGCCAGAATAGTGTTTCCTTAAATCCTAACCATGGGCTAGCACATTACTTTATGGGTGTGGCGTACCGGAACCTGCGCGAATTTGAGAACGCCCTGGAGCAGATATCTATTTACCGTAAGCTGGTCCCGAGTTACTACCCTGCCGTGTATGAGCGTGCGCAAATCCTCAAACAGATGGGAAAACTAAAAGAGGCCATTGCCCAATACAGAAAGTTCATTGAACTGTCTCCAAATGACCCTCGTGGATATAATTCTCTGGCATGGCTCCTGGCCACCACACACGATCAAAATTTACGTGATGGAAAGGAAGCAGTATCTTTAGCGATGTATGCCGTGACCTTGAAAGGCGAGAATCCAAATTATTGGGATACGCTCGCTGCAGCACACGTAACATCAGGCAATAGCCAGAAAGCTATTGAAGCCTACCGAAGTGCACAGAAATACGGAGGCAAGAAGCGCATCCTTGCCGACCAAAAATGGCTCAAGGATCAAGGGTATTTCAAAGGTGCGGTCGATGGGAACTGGGATCATTTCTCCATGGATGCCCTGCAAAGATGCGTTCGCGATGGCTATCAATTGCACACCTCTCCTACCTCATGATTCAATCACCGCCCCTGTTTCCCCAATTGATCCGAGACATAGGCAACCGCCGCCCTTAGGGTGCCTTCATAGGCCTGCTCACCCCAGAAACGGCCGCTTGTTGCCAGATAATGGTCACGGGCGGCGTCGATCATCTCCAGCTCATCACGGATCGCCTCCGCCTTTTCCGGCGGCAGTTTGAAAAAGCCTTTCAGGAAAGTCAGGCTGTCTTCCGCCTCATGCTGGGCGAGATAGCTGTAGAGCAGGATCTCGCGCGCCGGGCGGCTGCGGAAATTATCCCGGGTGATTTCCAGGCTTTCCACCGGCTTTGAGGGGGCTTCTTTCAGGACCTCTTTTTGCCGCCGGCCATAAAAGAACCCCTTATAGAAGGGTTTTTCGGAAAAGCTGTCCGCGTCAATCTGGGCATCCACAAGGCGGGCTGCCAGCTTGGGCCAGCGCAGGGGATCGTGGTTGGCGGTGCCGTGCAGGGCCAGTTCCCTGCCGTCGGTCTCAATGATATTGCCGCGCAGGTGATGATGGGCCTTCATGCTGCCGCCAACCAGGCTGCCGCCGACGATCATGGAAATGCCGGCCGGCGCCGCATAGCCGCCGGACAGG
>JBNKGK010000464.1:0-2153 GCA_050289785.1 Kordiimonas sp. | reverse complement strand
GTAAATTATGAATTAAGCAGAACTTTCCTGGCTTCATTCAGTTTCGCGGCCACCCAGTCACTGCCGCCTTTATCAGGATGGGCCTGAGCAATCATTCTTTTATAAGCGGCTTTAATATCGTCCTCAGTCGCTCCAGCCTTCAGCCCTAGAACGTCCAGAGCTTCTTTCTTGCTCATACCACTCTGTCGCCGTGGCCTGGGTGCCTGTTCTTCTCCTGACTGTGTGCGGTTTGCCCCAAACATGCGCCAAAGGGCAAACCCCGCAGGGAGAACAGCCATAAAACCCTTGCCCGCCGCCAAAAGAAGGCCTCCAATAACAGCACAAACAGCAATAATAGCCCAAAACAAAGACGCGCGAGCCGTTTTCACATCGGCCCGGGCCCACCAGTTCAATAACAACAACAGAAGGGCTGCCAGTAAAAGTCCTGCAATCAACCAAGGCATGCTTTAAGAAACTTTCTCTTTCTGCCTGAAGGGTAAATTCAAACCATCCATCAGGCTCCGCAGCTCCTGACGAGCCGCCACATGAGAAAGCGACAAGCCCTTGCCATCAAGCCCCTTAGCCTGCTTTAGGTCCATCAACGTCAGACCGCGCAAGAAAAGCTCACGATAAATCACCCGCTCGCCAAGGCCAGAAAGGTAACGAATACCTATACGTTTGGTCAGATCGGTGAGCACACGCTCTACCCGTTCCTTATTTTTCGCGTGCAGCGCACCCACACGGTTCCTGAGCACCACCCAATCAATTGAGCTGCCATCCGCCATGGCCCGGCGCTGGCGGGCCTTCCACACCATTTCAGCATACAGGCTGGGGCCTTCCACTTTGTAATTTTGTGAGTTGACCCGTGCCAGCAGGTCCAGATCAACAAAACTATCATTTACAGGCGTCACCAGCGTGTCTGCTGCTGTGTGGGCAAGACGTGAGAGAAACGTATCACTACCAGGGCAGTCCACCACAACAACATCAACTTTTTCGGCCAGTTCCATATACGCCGCTTCAAAGCGGGCTTTTTCATCCGCTTCTGCATCATCGGCGTAACGATGCTCTGACTTGGGCACCACCAGTTCGGTCGGCATGGGCAGGTCCATCCCGCTTTTAGTGGCATAAGCCCTGCGATTCTCGATGTAACGGGTCAGACTTTTTTGTCTGGCATCCAAATCAATCGTACCAACGCGCCAATTTTCCCGAAGCAAAGAAACCACAATATGCATAGCTGTGGTAGACTTGCCAGAACCTCCCTTTTCGTTCCCAAGAACAATAAGGTAAGGGCGCCCTACAGGCAGATTAGAATGATTTGCCTCACTATCCGGCACAAACTATTCCTCTCTATAAACTCACAAATGATATGGTATATAGCTAAAGACAGCCAACACCACGAACACGAGGTGAGTATTGCTTGCTAATCCCACATGTTGTAATTGAAGCGACATAATTTCACCAGATTTATTATAATGATCTGGTGAGATTTAGCAGTAAAGAAGCGGGAAAACATGGCAAACCCCAGTGGAGAAGTGATGACCGTTCCTAAAAAGATACAGACACAGACATGTTTTAAAGCCATAATTTTGTTCCTGTTCTTTATAGCTGGGCCAATATGGCTTGCCCGACATATGCTCAGCGCAGCCAGAATGGATGCCTTTACAGCAGATAGGCCCAATTATCTGGCCCATGAAATGCCTGCCCTCACGCCTCGTCTGGCACGCCTTCTGGATAAACAGCTCCACACGATGGATGCTGTGCCCAGAATGTTCTTATCCCGCCTGCCAGAGGACCTAAGCTCCATTCAAAATGCACGCAAAAAGAAAAAGGTCTTCGCCTCCGCTATGTTACCACTGATTCTGCGCGCCAACGAGTTGATTGAAGTTGACCGCAGCAGGCTGTTTACCATTCGTGAAAAGTTGGAATCCGGTAAAAAGCTGCGCGGAACAGAAAAAAAGTGGCTTAAGCAGAAAGCGAAGCAGTTCAGGCTCAAAAAATATGAAACGATAACCATCGAATATATTGATTCTCTGCTGTATCGGTTGGATGTGATTCCCCCCTCACTTGCCTTAGCGCAGGCAGCAATGGAATCAGGCTGGGGTACCAGCTATTTTGCTCAGAAAGGCAATGCCCTTTTTGGTGAATGGGTGTGGGGCGATGCCCCAGGCCTGCTG
>JBNKGK010000463.1:0-2154 GCA_050289785.1 Kordiimonas sp. | reverse complement strand
GCTATTCCTGCACTCGAACAGGCAACGCGGCGGGCGCCGGCTGAAGCCCTTTACCGGTATCACCTTGGCATGGCTTATGTGGCGCGCGGGCGCCACGATGATGCTAAAAAGGCCTTTGAGGCGGCCCTCCAACTGGATCCAGGTTTCAGCCAGTCTGCTGATGCCAAGCGCCAGCTGGAAAACTTGCGTTAAACATTAAATTATGGCTGCAATAAATTGAAAATATTAACTTTTTCAAGTTTATTTCCTAACTCTGAGCAGCCCAGTTTTGGTGTGTTTGTAGAAAATCGATTGCGCCACTTGCTGGCGGACACAGGGATAGAGGCCCAGGTTATCGCGCCCGTTCCCTGGTTCCCATTCAGCCACAAGGCTTTTGGCCGATACGGTGAATTCGGGCGTGTGGCAGGCCAGGAAGTCCGCCATGATGTTCAGGTGCATCATCCGCGGTTTCTGGTGATCCCCAAGATTGGGATGGCGCTTACCCCGTATTTTCTGGCGCGGGCTGCGGCAAGGCAGCTCAAGAAGCTACAGAGGGACGGATTTGATCCAGATCTGATTGATGCCCACTATCTGTATCCCGATGGTGTCGCGGCGGCGATGCTTGGCCAGTGGTTCAACAAACCCGTGGTGATGACCGCACGTGGCAGTGATGTGACGGAAGTTGGCAGGATACCGAAATTCCGCAAAAAGATACTTCAGGCAACGCATGAAGCCAGCCACGTGATTACGGTTAGCAACAGCCTGCTTGAGGAGCTGCGGGACATGGGGGTGCAGGCCCCAATGACGACGCTTCGGAACGGTGTAGATACTGAGCGTTTCCATGTCAGCAACGGTGCCACTGATATGCCCAAGGGCGTTTATGATTTTCACATGATCTTTGCCGGTTGGTTGATTCCGCGGAAGCGCCCGGATCTTGTGCTTCAGGCGGCAAGCCTTTTGCCCGGTGCCCGGGTAACCATGGTGGGGGAGGGGCCTGAAAGGGCTTCGCTTGAGGCGTTGGCCCAATCATTGGGGATTAGGGATCGTGTCAGCTTCCTTGGGCAACAGCAGCCTGAGAAAATGCCCGAGCTCCTTGGGGCTGCTGATGTCCTGATGTTGCCGTCCGAGCGAGAAGGCTGGGCAAACGTATTGCTTGAAGCGATGGCCTGCGGTACGCCAGTGGTCTCGAATGCGGTGGCCGGGGCGCTTGACCTTGTCACCGTGCCCGAGGCCGGCCGTTTGGTGCACGGGCAAACAGCAGCAGCATACGCGGAAGCGATCACTGAGCTTGTCACCAACCATCCGGGGCGTGCGGCAGTGCGCCTTTATGCCCAGCAGTTTGGTTGGCATGAAATATCAATGGGTCAAAAAGCGATTTTTGAAACTGCAGTGAAAGAATATCCGGAAAGGCAGTCCAGACGTGGGTGACAGTAAAAGCGTTCTTGTAACCGGAGGAGCGGGTTATATCGGTGGACAAACCGTGCTGTCCCTTCTTGATCAGGGATACGAGGTTTCGGTGCTTGACGACCTGTCAACGGGGCGTCGGCATGCCTTTCACGAGAGCACGCATTTCTATGAGGGCCGGGTCCATGACCAGCGCTTGGTGAAAGAGATTATCGCCAGACACGACATCCGCACTGTCTTGCATTTTGCAGGTTCGATCAAAGTTGATGAATCTGTCGCTAACCCTTTGAAATATTATGATAATAATACCGAAGGTAGCCGTTCTCTCATTGAAGCCTGTGTCGCTGGGGGTGTGGAATGTTTCATTTTCTCTTCGACCGCGGCCGTCTATGGCACTACGCCCGATCGGCCCGTATCCGAAGACGACACAGCCTGTCCGCTCAATCCCTATGGCTGGTCGAAACTGTTCACTGAGCGACTGCTTGAAGATGTTGCCGCAACAGGTGCGCTAAAGTTCGGCATCTTTCGCTATTTCAACGTGGCGGGGGCAGATCCGGCCATGCGTCACGGCCAGTATCTGGAGAAACCGGTTCACCTGATTGGTCGCGCCATTGATGGGCTGTTGGGCCTTGCTCCACCGCTCACCGTGTTCGGCAGTGACCTGGATACGCCAGACGGTACCGGTGTGCGCGACTATATCCATGTGGCCGATGTTGCAGACGCCCATGTGGCCCTATTGGGCTATCTGTTGGGTGGCGGCGAGAGCCAGCG
>JBNKGK010000462.1:0-2157 GCA_050289785.1 Kordiimonas sp. | reverse complement strand
AGAAGGCCATCCTCGCGGCTATGGTCCGGGTAGGTCTCGATCGCCTTCAGCGCATAAGGCCCCCAGGTCCAGCCCGCGCGCGCCATCATCATGGCAACCTTCGCGCCCCCGGCCCTGTAGGCGTAGGTCTGGGCTTCCATATCCGCCAGCAGCCTGCCCGCCAGCGCCTGCATGGCAAGGCATTTATCCTCATCGCTATGCACAGGCTGGCTTAATTGCAGCGCCGCCATCAGCCCCTGCACCGTCGGCAGGCAATAGCGCGCTGGCCGCACAAAGGCATATAATTCCAGCAGGTCATAAGCCTGCAGGGATAAAGGCAACCCAAGCCGACGCGCCGCCAACACGCGGTTTACCATCAGGTGAGGCTTCTGGCTTACGCGCTCTGCTGCGGCCTCCAGGTCAAGTGTTTCAAGCTCGCCGTCTTCTGTTAAAAAGGTGGCGCACCGCACCCCAACGGATACAGCGGGCACAGCCTCCAACGCGGCGGCACTTACCTCAGCACTGACAACCAAATCTTCCATAAAGGTGGAGCATATAGGCAAGTTAACGAAAATACAGCTCTTAAAAGCGACCTTTTCACATTGGTTTCACTTGACGTGGGGCCCTAGAATCCATAGCTTCCGCCCACGTCAGGATGGGTTATTTCAACTTTCCTGTCATTCCAGGCGTTAGGCGAGCCCAAAAACAATAGATTTTCGGTGCGCGAGACTTGCGATCTGGAATCCAGAAGAGGTTTGTGGCAAACGCCGCCTGGATTTCAGACAGCTCAATTTACCAGCCAAATCAAAGGTTTGGGAAAACTGGTTTCTGGAATGACATTAAGTGAAACTCTGTTTTTCAACCAACCCTGATAATGATGAATTTGATTTATGACCCAACAAAGGTGCGCCCCATGACCGGAAACATTGACCTTGCCTTAGCCTCAAAAGCCTGGCCTTTCAAAGAGGCTGAAAAGCTGGTCAAACGGTATAAGGGCAAGATGCCGGAAAAAGGCTATGTGCTGTTTGAAACAGGTTATGGCCCCTCTGGCCTGCCACACATTGGCACCTTTGGCGAGGTGGCCCGCACAACCATGGTGATGCGCGCTTTTCAGGAAATTTCCAATATCCCGACAAAGCTGATCTGCTTTTCTGATGATATGGACGGCCTGAGAAAAGTGCCCGACAATGTGCCAAATAAAGAGCTACTGGAAGGCGCGCTGAACAAGCCGCTGACACAAGTGCCAGACCCCTTCGGCACCCACCCCAGCTTTGGCGCGCATAATAACGCGCGGCTTCGGGCCTTTTTGGATGAGTTCGACTTCAACTATGAATTTTTCTCGGCTACAGAATGCTATAAATCCGGCATGTTTGATGCCACGCTTCTGAAAATCTGCCAGCGTTATGACAAAGTGATCAATGTGATCCTGCCCACACTGGGGGAAGAACGCCGCCAGACCTACAGCCCATTTTTGCCGCTCTGTCCCGACACTGGCGAAGTGCTGCAGGTGCCCGTGCGCATTGAAGACCCGGAACAAGGCATCATCTCCTTTGAAACCCAAGCAGGCAAGCGCGTGGAAACGGTAGTGACCGGCGGCAAGGTGAAATGCCAGTGGAAGGTGGACTGGGCCATGCGCTGGGACGCGTTGGACGTGGATTATGAAATGGCCGGCAAGGATTTGATTGATAGTGTGAAGCTTTCTTCCATTATCCGCCGCATATTGGGCGGCCAGCCGCCGGAAGGCTTTAATTATGAGCTTTTCCTGGATGACAAAGGCCAGAAAATTTCCAAATCCAAGGGCAATGGGCTTTCTATTGAAGAATGGCTGCGCTACGCCAGCCCTGAAAGCCTGTCGCTTTATATGTTCCAATCCCCGCAAAAAGCCAAAAGGCTGTATTTTGATGTTCTCCCGAAAGCGGTGGATGAATATTTCACTTTCGTGGATAAATATCATACGCAGGAACGGGCAGACCAGTATAAAAACCCGGCTTGGCATATTCACGGCGGCGACGTGCCCGCAGAAGAATTGCCGGTTAGCTTCGCCCTGCTGTTGAATCTGGTTTCTGCCGCCAACGCGGAGGATAAAACCACGCTTTGGGGTTTTGTGGCCCGTTATGCCGAAGGCGCGAATGCCGAGACATACCCGGCGCTTGACAGGCTGATGGATTATGCCATCCG
>JBNKGK010000461.1:0-2163 GCA_050289785.1 Kordiimonas sp. | reverse complement strand
GCACGCCCTATGTGGATTATGCAGGCCTTGATGAGCCAACCATCGAAATTGCCATCACGCCCAACAGGCAGGATTGCCTCGGTGTCTATGGCATTGCCCGTGATCTGGCCGCTGCAGGCCTTGGCACATTAAAGCCGCTTGCCGCTGAGAAGGTGACAGAAAGTTTCAAAAGCGATGTGCCTATTGCTATTGACCTGCCAGCCGACGCCGCAGAGGCCTGCAGCCTGTTCCTGGGCCGCAAGTTCACCGGCGTGAAAAACGGCCCCAGCCCCAAATGGCTGCAAGACCGGCTGGAAGCTATCGGCCTGAGGCCAATCTCTGCGCTTGTGGATATCACCAACTATATTTCCTATGACCTTGCCCGCCCGCTGCATGTGTATGACGCAGCCAAACTGAACGGCGGCCTGAAAGCACGTCTGGCAGAGGCTGGTGAAAGCTTCCTGGCGCTGGACGATAAAACCTATACCGCACAGGGCGGCGAAACCGTGATTGCGGATGACGCAGCCGTGCTGGGTTTTGGCGGCGTGATCGGCGGGGAAGAAAGCGGCTGCACGGAAGAAACAACAGACGTTGTGCTTGAAGTGGCGCTGTTTGACACCGTTTGCACCGCCATGACAGGCCGCACACACGGCATTAACACAGATGCCCGCTACCGCTTTGAACGCGGGGTGGACCCCCTGTTCGCCCATCAGGGCATGGAAATCGCCAGCAAGATGATCCTTGATCTTTGTGGTGGCAGTGCCAGTGATGTGGTGGCCGCAGGGCAAGCACCCGCGTGGGAGAAGACCGTTTCCTTCCGCTCCGAACGTGTGAAAACACTGGGTGGGCTTGACCTGCCAGCAGAGGAAAGCATCGCCATTCTCGCGCGTCTGGGCTTTGACGCTGAGGGGAGTGACCCTTACACTATCAAAGTGCCAAGCTGGCGCTGTGATATTGAAGGCGAAGCCGACATTGTGGAAGAGGTGCTGCGCATTCACGGCTTTAACAATATCCCGGCAGTACCCCTGCCCACAACAGACCATAAAGCTGGCACGACCCTAAGCCTGCGCCAGAAGCGCGCCCGGGCGGCCAAGCGCCGTCTCTCGGCCATTGGCCTGCATGAAGTGATCACATGGTCATTCATGCGGCAAGACCATGCCGCGCTGTTTGGCGGTGACACGGACAGCCTTGTAGTGGATAACCCCATCTCGAGCGAGCTGGATTATATGCGCCCCAGCATCGTACCAAACCTGATGCAGGCGGCACAGCGCAACTGTGACCGCGGTGCTGATAGTGTGGCCCTGTTTGAAGTGGGCCCCGCTTACACAGACGACACTGAAAAAGGCCAGCTTCTGGTGGCTGCAGGCCTGCGGGCTGGCCTGTATGAAGGCCGTCACTGGGCGGGTGGCAGCCGCGCTGTCGATGTATTTGATGCCAAACGCGATGCCCTTGCCGCCCTCGAGGCTGTAGGCGCACCTGTTGCCAGCCTTCAGGTTTTCCCTGAAGGGCCAGATTATTTCCACCCTGGCCGCTCTGGCACCCTGAGGCTCGGTGCTAAAAACATTCTCGCCACCTTTGGTGAACTGCATCCCCGCGTGCTGAAAGCCATGGATGTGGATGGCCCCGTTTGTGCCTTTGAAATCTATCTTGATAAACTGCCACAGGCGAAAAAAGCTGGGGCCAACAAGGGGGCGCTGACTGTCTCTAACCTGCAAACCGTGGAACGGGATTTCGCCTTCCTGGTGAATGAAGACGTGAACGCCTCGGATTTGATTCGGGCCGTGCAATCCGCTGATAAGAAAATCATCAAAAACGTAACAGTTTTTGATGTTTATCAGGGCCAGGGTGTGCCGGAAGGACAAAAATCTGTCGCGCTGTCCGTGACACTGGAACCAAAAGAAACAACTTTTGAGGAAAAAGATATTGATATACTCTCTCAAAAAGTGTGTTCTTCTGCGGAGAAGGCGATTGGGGCACAGTTGAGAAGGTAAATCGGTTCAAATTTAATTAAAATTTTAATCGATCGTGCTTGCAAAATTTCCCTGATCCGCTTTGATATCAAAGATAGGTTGTGGGTTTGGGGCATACAGCCCCTTTTTCCATGGTTTTAGTGTAGGTACAGAATTGACTGGTCAGGATAAAAACAAAAAGGCTGGAGGGGTTCCTTTAAAACTGCGTTTGAAG
>JBNKGK010000460.1:0-2174 GCA_050289785.1 Kordiimonas sp. | reverse complement strand
CCTGCGCGGCGGTTCATCCGGAGACCAAATTTATGTCAACACGTATGCTTATTGACGCGCGTCACGAAGAAGAGACACGCGTCACCATCGTTAAGGGAAGTCGCGTAGAGGAATTTGATTACGAATCTGCATCCAGACGTCAACTAAAAGGAAATATCTACCTTGCCCGTGTAACAAGGGTTGAGCCTTCATTGCAGGCTGCTTTTGTGGAATATGGCGGCAACAGGCATGGCTTCCTCGCCTTTAGCGAAATTCACCCAGATTATTATCAGGTTCCTGTTGAAGACCGTGAACAGCTGATCGCTGCCGAAAAAAGCCTAGCAGAAACGGATGAAGATCATGATGCTGACGGCTCACCCGAAAGTGTTGTTGAAGCTGTAACTTCTGATAACGAAGTTATAAAATCCGCGGTCCCTGCTGATGACGATGATGCTGACCACCCAGAGGACGCTGACCTTGTTCAGGACAGCGACGAAGAAGAAAAAGATGCAGAAATAGAAGCTGCAGCCCTGCGTCGTCGCTCGCTCAAGGCGATGAAGCGCCGCTACCATATTCAGGAAGTGATTAAGCGTCGTCAGGTTTTGCTGGTGCAAGTTGTGAAAGAAGAGCGCGGCAACAAGGGCGCTGCCCTGACCACGTATCTCTCGCTTGCGGGTCGCTATTGTGTGTTGATGCCTAACTCCACACATTCCGGGGGTATCAGCCGCAAAATTTCCAGCGTGGCAGACCGTAAACGCCTGAAGAAAATGATCAGTGACCTGGAGATCCCAAATGAAATGGGGCTGATTATCCGTACCGCAGGCATGCAGCGCACCAAAGTCGAAGTACGCCGGGATTATGAATACCTGCTGCGACTTTGGAACGGCATTCGCGAACTGACCCTACAATCAGTGGCCCCTACCCTCGTTTATGAAGAGGGTGACCTGATCAAACGCACCATCCGCGACCTTTACACCCGCGATGTTGATGAAATTCTGGTGGAGGGTGAAGCAGGCTACCGGGCAGCAAAAGATTTCATGAAACTTTTAATGCCGAGCCATGCCAGAAAGGTGCAGAGCTACAAGGACAGAATTCCCCTGTTCCAGCGCTATCAGGTGGAAAGCCACCTGGAGGCCATGTATCAACCGGTCGTTCAGTTAAAATCAGGCGGTTATATTGTTATTAACCCGACGGAAGCGCTGATTTCTGTTGATGTGAACTCAGGCCGCGCCACCAAAGAACATAATATCGAAGAAACTGCCCTTAAAACCAACATGGAAGCGGCAGAAGAAATCGCGCGCCAATTGCGACTACGAGATATGGCTGGCCTTGTTGTTATTGATTTCATCGACATGGAAGAACGCAACAACAACAGAGCTGTTGAGCGCTGCATGAAAGACTCGCTGAAATCAGATCGCGCACGTATTCAGGTAGGTCGTATATCCAGCTTTGGCTTGATGGAAATGTCACGCCAGCGCCTGCGTCCCAACCTCTTGGAAACAACGATGGAAACCTGCCCTTCCTGTGCAGGTACAGGGATTGTTCGCTCCGTGGAATCAGCTGCGCTAATGATTTTGCGTCAGCTTGAAGAAGAAGGTATCCGTGGCCGCAGTTCTGTTGTCAAGGCTTCAACGCACCCAGATGTCGCTATTTACTTGCTGAATAAAAAGCGCAGTGAGATCACTGAACTTGAGCAGAATTACGAATTCACCATCGAGATTTTGGCCGCACCTCATGTGGGGCCCTCTGATGTTGAAATCACACGGGAAGCGAACGGCTCACCAAAGCCTGAACATGGGAAGAAAGTTGAATCTGCAGCAATCTCCCCCGGTTCTGCTCAGCCAGAAGAGGAAGCTCCTCAAGAGACACAATCTACTGATGCGGCAAATGGCGAAGAACAGCCCCGCCGCAAGCGTCGCCGTCGCCGTAGGCGCCGTAGAGGCGGAGATGAAGCAGCAAATGCAGAAACAGCGGCAGATGCATCTGTATCACCTTCCACAGAGGAAGATGTGCCAGATGAAACAACGTCTGAAGCCTCTGAACAGACTGACGAACAAAGCGAGCAACAACGCCCACGCAGGCGCCGTGGCAGCCGTGGCGGTCGCAGGCGTCGTAGTAATAGGCCTGACGAAAAAGAGGCAGGCTCTGAAGTGGAAGCAGAAAATGCCGAAGGGGAAGCCGTTGTTGCTGAAACC
>JBNKGK010000459.1:0-2187 GCA_050289785.1 Kordiimonas sp. | reverse complement strand
GATTCTGGCGCAATCGTGACCTTCAGGCCATCCATGCTGTCGTCCACCTCAACTTGGCAGGAAAGACGAGAGGAGTTGCCTTGAAAATGGGGGCTGTCTTCCAGAAGATATTGCTCATCATCTTCCATCTCAGGTAATTTTTCATACCAGCCTTCATCCACATAAACATGACATGTGCAGCAGCTACAGCATCCGCCGCAAATGGCCGCCAGGTCATCAAAATCATTATTGCGGATGTTTTCCATCAAAGAGAGGCCAACTTCTGCATCAATATTTCGGGATTTGCCTGAGAGGTCTGTTACTGCAATTTTTACCATGGTCTTGTCTCGCTCTGGTACGTTAATCATCTTGCTTAGAAAGAAAGCATTTCTGGCCTATATATCAAGTCTGATGATTTTAAAAAGCTTTTATGGGGCTGTGTTGCGTATTCCTGAATAAGCGGCCAGCGCTGCTATGCGCGAGCTTCTCAGGTCAGCAAGCGGGTGAGGGTATGTCTCGCCAAGGGTGATGCCTGCAGTTTGCAATATGCTGCTATCGGCTTCCCATGGGGCATGTAGATATTTGTCGGGCAGGTCTTTTAACTCAGGTACATAACGTCTGATATAGGTGCCGTGGGGGTCAAATTTACGGGCCTGTGTGACGGGGTTAAAGATACGGAAATAAGGCGCAGCATCGGCACCAGAGCCTGCGACCCACTGCCAGCTTGCGCTATTGCTGGCAAGGTCCGCATCCACCAGGCAATCCCAAAACCAAGCTTCCCCTTCATGCCAGTGTATCAGCAGGTTTTTAACAAGAAACGAGGCCACAATCATGCGCACGCGGTTGTGCATATAGCCGGTTTCCCAAAGTTCTCGCATCCCGGCATCCACAAGGGGAATGCCAGTTTTTCCCTGCTGCCAGGCGAGCAGGGTTTTATCGTCTTGTACCCAGGGGAAACCATTAAATTTGGGTTGGAAGTTTTCCTCAGGCAGGGAAGGAAAGTGGAAAAGTAGGTAATAGGAGAACTCACGCCAGCCCAGCTCTGAAAGGAAATGATAAAGATCATCACTTTCGCTGGCTTCTTTTGCAGCGTACCACACCGTATTGGGGGATATCTCGCCAAAATGCAGATAGGGTGAAAGGTGGGAGGTATTGGTGCGTGACGGGAAATCACGCCCTTTTTTATAGCCGTTCAGGCCGTGCGCGATAAACTGCTCCAGGCAATCTTGGGCTCCTGCCTCTCCTATCTCCCAGTAAGCTTCCATTTTCTTATCCCAGCGTGGTTTTGTGGGGAGAAGGCTGAGTGAGCCGAGGGAGGTCGATGCGCTGTCATGCACAAGCTGCATCTCTTCTGGCTCATCAAGGGGCGGCCGAGGCGGGGCCGCATTCAAGCAGCCTTTGCGATAATAGGGTGTAAACACCTTATAAGGCGTTTTATCCGCCTTTAGCACGTCCCATGGCGCCCATAGAAGGGAGCCATTGTAGCTTTCAGCCTTTATGCCCTTGTCTTTTAAAGCGGTTTTAATATGGCTGTCCCGCTCGGTGCGCCAGGGTTCATAACAGCGATTCCAGTAAACAGCATCAACCTGATGGGTTTTCACAAGCTCTGGAATAATTTCTTCGGCCTTTCCCACATAAAGAGATAGTTTGCCATTCAGGCTTTTATTCAGTGCAGCGAGAGAATGATGCAACCACCACCGGCTAGCTGCACCTATTTGCCATTTGCCAGCATTGTCATCATCAAGAATATAAATGGGCAGGATGCGGCCTGCTTCTGCAGCAGCAGTAAGGGCAGGATTATCTGCCAGGCGCAGATCTTGCTGGAACCAGTGAATAGAGAGAGGGGTGTCTGTCACAAAAACCTCTGCTTTGATTATGGCTTTATGTCTTGGCAGCAATCATAACCGAGCTGATTTTTCTTTCCAGTGAGATGATGAAAAAAAGAGGTCGACCCAAAGGGCCGACCTTTAAGAACACCTGCATCCGCAGATGTGAGGGACAAGTTTTACGTCGCAGCTTTGTGAGCCACGATGTTTCAGTGGTGCGCTCCTGCTATCACGGGCGCTAACTCACCGGTAATCTCGGTAGATGGCTCTCCTATTTCATATTTTTTGTGTACATCAAATAACAAAATACACAAAAAGTGTGTGTTAGTGTTGCCTTGTAAAAGTAAAAAAGTATATATGTAAAAATTGTAAACATTAGGCG
>JBNKGK010000458.1:0-2215 GCA_050289785.1 Kordiimonas sp. | reverse complement strand
TAGGCACACCTGCCGAGATTTACGAACATCCACAGACCGTATTTGTGGCGGGTTTTGTCGGTACGACCAACATACTTGATGCACCGGTAGCGGAAACGATCACCGGGCAACACACGCCGATTGCCATTCGTCCAGAGAAAATTCGCATCCAAGTTGTGACAAGGCACGAATGAAGCTATTGGCCTGGCGCACATTGCCGATGGCCGCCGTTTCCGTAATTTCAAACTTGATTTTGTCTGCCGCGAAAGAAGCCCTTTCCAGACGATTGGTGATATGCGTGAGGATGGCGTTATTACCCAGCGTGGTGCCAGACAGATTGATGGCAAACTGTTTCAGCGATGGCAGCGTGCTGTCGTTGCATTCCAGCCAGTTGAACACCTTGTCAATCACCCAACGGTCAATTTTGTCGGACAGGTTATAGCGTTCCGCGGGTGGTAAAAAGGCATTAGGTGGGGACAAATCGCCCTGTTTGCTGCGTAGACGGATCAGTACCTCATAGACTTCGGCATTCTGCACTGTGGCTATAGGTACAATCGGCTGTACATACAGTTCAAAGCGGTCCTCTACCAACGCTTCCTTGATTTCATTGACCCACTTGAATTCACCTTGCTGTTCATTCAGACGCTGATCGTCCTGCTGATACAGGTATACCTGATTGCGCCCTGAATTCTTGGCCGCATAGCAGGCGGTATCGGCCTGCTTCAGTACCTCAGTCATATTGAGCGTATGGCGATGGATATTGGCGACACCGATACTGACGCCAATAGTGAAAATGCGTGACTCCCAAATGAACTGGAACTGTTCAATCACTTCCCTGATTTCATTGGCGACGCGCTCAGCCTGATGCAAGCTGCAATGCTCCATCAGCACGGCAAACTCATCACCGCCAAGCCGGGCCAGGGTGTCACTCTTGCGGGTGAAACCCATCATCAGCTGTCCCAGCTGTCGCAACAGTTCATCACCGGCAATGTGGCCGCAGGTATCATTGATGACCTTGAATTGATCCAAGTCCAAGAAGCAGAGCACATGATCGCTGTTGTTTACCCTTGAGTCTTCGACCAGTTGCCGCAAGCGCCTCTCGAACTCGGCCCTGTTGATAAGACCGGTCAATTCATCATGTGTCGCCCGGTAAGACAGTTGCTGAGCCAATTTTTTCGACTCGGTGATGTCTTCCTGGATGGCCACATAGTGAGTGATGATGCCCTGCGCATCACGAACAGCAGCAATATGGGCTTTTATCCAGTATTTTTCTCCATCTTTACGCTGGTTCTCTATTTCCCCATGCCATTCGCCATCGGCTCTAGCGGTCTGCCAGATCTCATCAAACAGGCTCAAAGGCGTATCATCAGATTTATAGATATCAATGGTCCTGCCCACCACTTCTTCTGCGGTGTAGCCAGAGATATGCTCGCACTTTGGATTGGCGTATTCGATGCTGCCATCAGCGTCCGTTATCAACACGCCATTTGGGCTGGCCTCAACCGCACCGGAAAGTTTCAACATGTGCCCCTGGCTGGTTGTTAGCTTTTCATTTGTTTGCAGTAACTCCGCAGTTCGTTCCCGCACCATATCTTCACGCCTGGCCACTTCTGAATTCAGTTTGCTGACCAACTGCTCATTTTTTTGTTTCAACACCAGTTCGTTATGAATGTTTCTGTGCGCTCTCAAGGCCAAAGACACCAGCATGGCGTAATAGCTGAGCAATGTGAAAATAAGAAAGGAAGAGAATGCCCTTGTATCGGGTTGTGTCAGCGCCTGATGGGCTGTAGCCCCGACCAGTAAGGATACCTGTGGCAATGTGTAGGCCATATATGCCTTAAACCAGGCCGCCAGCACAGGAACACCAGCCGCCGTGATGCCACACACCATGACATAGAACAGGGTATTGATCTGAACATCATTGACCAGGAAATAAAAACTGCTGGCACCGCCCCAGGCTAATCCCATGGCTCCGGTAAGCCAAACGTAACGCCGTATCCATGTGCGGGGCGGCGCAGAATGGGGAGCTCGTCGATGTGCATACCACAAGCGAAGGCGAAGTGCTGCCAGCAATGCTATTGCGGCCGACCAGATAATCAGGACGTTGTCATCTACCCGTTCTCTGAACATCAAGCACAGAGAAGCCACAATGACGATGATCACGGCATTTGCATTGGGTGCCTGCTGATAGAGCAATTGCGCCTGCCCGGCGATGATGGGGCGGTTTTCCATTTCC
>JBNKGK010000457.1:0-2245 GCA_050289785.1 Kordiimonas sp. | reverse complement strand
AGGAGGACATTATGACAAAAACACTGGATAAGGGCACACAATTGAACATTGCAGAAGCGTTGAAGCCCGTTCTGGCAGAAAGTGTGCAGCTTTATGTGCTCACACAAAATGTACACTGGAACGTAACAGGCCCACTGTTTCAACCAATACACCTGCTGACAGAAGCTCAATATACAGAATTGGCTCCGGCCATTGATGAAATTGCCGAACGGATTCGCACACTAGGCTCCAAAGCACCCGCCAGCTTGAAGGCATATGCTGAACTTGGTGAAATTGCTGACGGTGATGAAAATGCAAAAGCTGAAGATATGGTTGCTGCCCTTCATAAGGCCCAAAAACATATCGCTGACCGTATTCGCCCCCTCATCAGCATTGCAGGTGAGGCTGGTGACGAAGTAACAGCAGGTCTACTGACAGACCGCCTGACCATTCATGAGAAAGCGCAGTGGATGCTGCGTGCTATGATCGCAGACTAAACACACTATCCTCCGGAAAGAAGGGGCAAGAAGAGCCACCACTTACCCCTTTTTCTTGCTATAGCTTGCACTCCGTGCTAACCAGCATTACTTTAAGAATCATTCGCATTTGCTATATAAAGTAACCTGTTATGAGCCTGAACATTTCTCTACTCCGCCTCGGTAGCCTGACACCGGGTTTTAAGGGGCGTATCATTGAGTTCGATGTGAACGAGGAGGAAGTTGATCCGCTCGACATAACAGACAGACTGCGTGAAATTGGCTTTGCTGAAAACTTGCTGGTGGAATTTCTACATGAAAGCCCTTTCGGCCGAGACCCTATCGCTGTCCGTGTAGGTAGCATGACCGTGGCCCTGCGCAGAAAAGAAGCGAATTTCATCATGGTGGCCCATCAATGAGTGTTTCAGGCCTTATTGCCGTCGTCGGCAACCCCAATTGTGGCAAATCTGCCTTGTTCAACGCTCTTACAGGACTGCGACAAAAGGTAGCCAATTACCCAGGCGCCACCGTAGAACGCCGCACAGGGCCGCTCCCCCATCATGATAAGGTGGAACTGGTGGACTTACCGGGCACCTATAGCCTAACCCCTCGCAGCCCGGATGAAGCTGTCACGCGCGATGTGCTCATCGGTGTTTATAAAGCTGAAAAAAAGCCTGACGCCATTTTATGTGTTGTAGACGCCACAAACCTGGCCCAGCACCTGCGTTTTGTGCTGGAGCTGAAAGCCCTTGGCCTGCCTATGGTTATGGCCCTGAACATGACAGACCTGGCCGCTCGCGAACGTATCACAGTCGATACACTGGGCCTTGCGAAAGAACTCGGCATCCCTGTTGTGGAAACAGTTGCCGTACGTCAAAAAGGACTTGAAGAACTTACTGAGCAACTAATAGCCGTGCTGGAACATGGTATCATTCCAGAAACAGAAAATTTAACAGACGTAAGCAGCAGACAAAAACGCGCCCATCAAATTGCCAATCAGGTTATTTTAAGTGAAGGTATTGGCCATAAAACATCCAGGTTAATGGATCGTTTTCTCCTACACCCCCTTATTGGCCCCATTCTTCTGTTCGCTATTTTATTCTTCATGTTTCAGGCTGTTTTCTCCTGGGCCGAAACACCAATGGACTGGATTGACGCAGGCATCACCGGCTTACAAAGTGCTATTGATGGCCTATTGCCTGACTCGTTCCTGAAAAGCCTGATTATTGACGGTGTGTTGGCGGGTGTGGGAGCAGTTGTTATCTTCTTGCCACAAATCCTTATTTTGTTTGCTTTCATTCTGGTGCTGGAATCATCCGGCTATATGGCCCGAGCTGCCTTCCTGATGGATAGATTGATGGCTTCTGTTGGCCTGAATGGCCGCGCCTTTATTCCTCTTCTATCCTCCTTTGCCTGCGCTATACCGGGCATTATGGCGGCGCGCACCATTGCCGACACAAAAGACAGGCTCACGACGATCCTGATCGCCCCCTTAATGACATGCTCCGCCCGTATTCCTGTTTACACTGTGATCATTGCGGCCTTCATTCCCAACAACAAAATATGGGGGGGCATTGGCCTTCAGGGCCTGGTGATGTTCATCCTCTATATCACAGGCATATTAGCTGCCCTTGTGGTCGCTGCTGTGCTCAAACGCACAGTGACCAAAGGAAAACCTCAGACATTCATGATGGAACTACCTAAATACCAGATGCCCAACACACGTTATGTGCTGATTGGCCTGTATGAACGAGCCCGCATTTTTCTGCGCCGGGCTGGTACGATCATCC
>JBNKGK010000456.1:0-2255 GCA_050289785.1 Kordiimonas sp. | reverse complement strand
GACGAACTTGCCTTCTATTATTTACGGGTGATTGAGATCCCCACGCCGCGCTGGACAGCCTATGATGCCAAATATTTTGGCATCAAAGATATCCCTGACGATATACCAATGGTGCTGCAAGAGCGTGCTTATTCGTCGCCAATATGGTATACACCATAATTATGGGAAAAAATGGACATAAGATTCATGAGCTAGTGAACACAGATATGAGAACAGTCAGCCATATATTTTTGCGGGAATATTTAAGGGGCGCTGCGTCCAAGGGGTATAATCTGAATTATCTCCTTGGGGAGGCCGGTATGCCCGGTGAAATGCATCATGACCCTTATGCCCGTATTGACGGTGTTCAGTTTAACACGTTAGCCAGACGGACAGGTGAGATATTAGATGACTGTTTTGTTGGCTGGACCCCCCAGCGCGCCACACGGAAGGGTATGCCTGATTTTGTAGATGCTTTATGCGGCCAACCAAATCTAGGTAGTGCTATCGCAAAGTGGGTGGAAATCGTGAACTCCAGCGAAATACACCCTCGGCTGGTAACGGTCCAGCATGGCAACCTGTTTACCTGGCATTTGCGGTTTAAGCGCTGTATCGCACAGGATAATTATCCATTGGTGATTATGCTCAAATTATCTCGCATTAGTACCTTAAGCTGGATGATTGGGCGGGAGATTAAAATATCCCATATTGGGTTTGCAGCGCCAGCCCCCGGCGAGAATGATGATTATAATCATCTCGTGGATGTGCCGGTTTCTTTCAATAATGATTGGAACAGCGTTTCCTTTGATGTGAAATATTTATCGTGTCCTATTATAAGAACTGTGGAAGAAACGGTGAAATATTGGGCCGGTTTTGACAGGGATGCGTTTCATACCCCTCAGCCTAAATATCAGCATACAGAACAGGTGAGAGACACACTTCTGGCCTTAAGGCACCAGTTTGGTGATTTCCCTGCCCTTAGCCGGGTAGCCAGTGAGCTATCTATTGGTGCTAAAAGCCTGACACGCCGCCTTGAGATGGAAGGACATAGTTTTCAGGGCATCAAGAATGATCTGCGCCGCGACCTGGCGCTGGAAAAGATCAATTACACTGATATGCCGCTTACAGATATAGCGGCGGAATTAGGCTTTTCTGAGCCCGCCACTTTCTGGCGTGCTTTCCGGGGGTGGACAGGCTTTGCCCCTAACCAGTACAAACATGAGCTGTTAAACGCCGTGCAGGCAGCCGGCGCAAAACCCTCTACCTTTCTCAAGAAGCATAGCTGGCCTGTGATGGCAGCACAGGCCTCATAAATATGCTGAAAATCGGGCAGTTTTTTCATTTTGTCCGATTCTGCCAATGATCACTATTTGGTGAAAATGTACCCTATCCCAAAGGATGTGTGGATTCGGGGTATATGTATATGTCTAAAAAAGACAAGGGTTCAAAAACCCTTTCTATCTTGGTGGGTTGCAGTGTTGTTGCATTACAATTGGGTTTAACGGGTTCTGCGCTGGCGGAACAATCCTATTCTCCCTATGTGGAACAAAAGTTCCCTTCGAGTGTGTATTTTGGTGATACACATTTGCATACCAATATGTCAGTTGATGCCAATGGCATGGGAAACAGGGCACTAACTCCTGATGATGCCTATCGTTTCGCACGGGGCGGGGCGGTTATGGGCCACAACGGGCAAATGGCACAGCTTGAGCGCCCTCTGGATTTTCTGGTGGTGGCAGACCATGCCATCAATATGGGGGTTATGCCAGCGCTGGCTATTAGTGACCCCGCACTTTTGAAAACAGAGCTTGGCAAGAAGTGGCATGAGAAGTTTATCAAAAGCCCGCTCGATACCACAGAGCTGCTGACGTCGGAAACAGATGAGAAGTTAAGGAAGGCTTCAGCCTCCATCTTTGGAGGAAATGATGCTGCCTTCTTCTGGCAGTCATGGAAAAACACTTTTGGTTCAGGTGATAAAGCCCAGCAGTTAGGCGATGATGCCTTCCGCCAGCGTGTGTGGAATACTGTGGTCGGTAATGCTGAAAAATATAACCAGCCAGGTGTTTTTACAGCATTTGTCGGGTATGAATGGACAGCGAATGAGCCTGCGGCCATTCACCGTGTGGTAGTGTTCAAAGAGGGTGAAGGCACTGCCAACAAGGTTATTCCTTTTTCCAATTATGATAGCCCGAAACCGGAAGACCTGTGGGCTTATATGGCTTCTTATGAAGCGAACACAGAAGGGGAAATTCTGGCGATCCCGCATAACAGTAACC
>JBNKGK010000455.1:0-2256 GCA_050289785.1 Kordiimonas sp. | reverse complement strand
CCTTGATGGGCCGCCCATCCCCGTTCCCGACAGGTGTAATGCTGCCTGTCGCTGTGGATTTGCCCGAAAATGGACCACGCCAGCATTATATGCGCGCCAGACTGATTGGAGAGCCCGGCAGCAGACAGGCGGATCCAGCGGTTTCTCAGGACAGCAGCCTGCTTACCGTCCTTGCCTCTAGTGACGGGTTAATCATACGTCCCCCTTCTGTACCAGCCCTGAAAGCCGGTGAGATGGCCCCTTTCCTGCCATTTTAGCGCCGCGCCTCTTGACATGAGGCTAAAATGTGAACTAAAAGAGAACATATAGAAAACAAATTTGCCGGAGAGATTGTCATGCTAACTGCAAAACAACACCAGCTTTTGCTTTATATTCATAGCCGTCTCTTGGATACTGGTGTATCTCCCTCTTTTGATGAAATGAAGGATGCACTAAATCTGAAATCAAAATCTGGCGTACACCGCCTCGTGAATGCTCTTGAAGAGCGGGGTTTTCTAAGACGCATGCCAAACCGGGCTCGGGCGCTTGAAATACTGAAGCTGCCCGAAGGCGTTGGAGCTGCGGAGAAAAGAGACACAAATAACCTTGTCTCCCCTGCCTTTGGCAAAAGCCAGGCACCACAGCCAGCTAATGATGATTCCACAGTAGAGATTCCGCTTCATGGACGCATTGCCGCCGGCACACCGATTGAGGCACTAGAAAACCAGGATAGTTTTATCAACATTCCAGCGACCATGATGGGCCGTGGGAGTTGCTATGCGCTTGAAATTTCTGGTGATTCCATGGTCGAGTTAGGCATTCTGGACGGTGATACAGTCATCATTGAAAGCTGTGATACGGCCCGTGATGGTGAAGTTATTGTTGCCCTGGTGGACGGAGAAGAAGCCACATTGAAGACGCTGAAACGCAACGGTCAGCATATTGCTCTTGTTCCGGCAAACAGGGATTATGACACCCGAGTACTGGAATCAGATCGCGTGAAGGTGCAGGGTCGTTTAGTGGGGCTGATGCGACAATATCATTAACCTATCAGCACCAAGGCTCTCTCCTGCAGTTATTCACCCATTTAAGGCCTATCTCATTTGATGCGCCCTTCAGAAACAGAGCTGCGGGCCCTTTCTTTTTAATGTCTTCTTTGCTCAACATTAACCTGGCGCCACGACAATAGGCTCGCCACCGGTGCGGCAGGATAACAATATCTCCGGCAGCACAGGCCTGACGAAGCCCCTGAATGGTGAAAACCCGGCTAATAGTCAAATCATTCGTGATGGAATAGAAGCAAGCATCCTGATCACATGACTTATACAGGTTTTCTGGGCGGATATCCGGCTCAACACCCCAATATTGCCACCAGACTCTATCACGATAGGAGCCACGTCTTCCGCCTGAGACCGCGATCTTCCCGGAGAAAGCATCATGATAAGCTATGACCTTCCCCTCAGTATCTATCAACAGGGAGGCTGGCTGGCTCCAAACCATGATACCTCCCGCCCCACACCATAAGAGGGCTGGCAGCACTAAAAACCTGCCTCGCGCGATAAGAGCAAACATGAAAGCAAAAGAAATAAGGACAAGAAAGACTGTTGGCGGGGCATCGACACGTACAACCGCACTGGGCATAGAAGAAAAAAAGGCCGATAATTCAAGTATATAGCTAAGCGCTGTATCCAGAATGGCCACAAAAAATCCAAAGAGCCCTAATGGCATAAAAACAAGTGCCAACAAGGCGAAGGGCATAATGAGTAGGCTCATCACTGGTACAACAACTACATTCGCAGCAATGCCAACCAGCGAAACCGACTGAAAATGATACAAAGCGAATGGAGCAATGGCGGCTTGTGCTACCAAACTAGTGAGGAGGGTAAAAAGAAAATAGCGCGCAATTCTATGGCCGATTCCTCCTGTCCCAAAATTATGGAGCCAGTCTTGTGTACCAACATGTTCGTAGATAGCCACAAGCGCCGCAGTTGCTGCAAAGGAAAATTGAAAACTGATTGTAAGCACAACTTCTGGCCAAACCGCCATGATAAACAAGGCAGCCAATGCCACGCTACGCAAGGAAAGTACCCGCCTATCCAGAAGCACAGCTACGAGAGCCACCACAACCATGATAAAAGCCCGGATGGTTGCTGTACTGCCACCAGACAGTAACAAATATATGAGGGCAACCCCCATAGCCCCTAAAGCCGCCATTTTCTTTGGCCTGACACGTAGCGCAATCGCAGGGACTGCTGCCATTGCATACTCCAAAACGAA
>JBNKGK010000454.1:0-2274 GCA_050289785.1 Kordiimonas sp. | reverse complement strand
GCCTATGGGCGGTGACCTGACATCTGCGCCGAAAGGCAAAGCGCCCAGTTTCTTGATCCGTGCTGTGAAGGATGCGGTCGGCGCTAACCTTGATCGTGTTCAGGTGATTAAAGGCTGGCGTGACAAAAAGGGTAAGCTGCATGAGAAGATCTATAATGTAGCCCTCTCTGATAGCCGCAGGGACCGTGGCAAGAAGACCAGAAGTGTTGGCAATACAGTGAATGTTGCAGATGCCAGCTACACCAACACCATTGGGGCCACTGAGCTTGCCACCGTGTGGCGTGATCCGGATTTCAAAGCCAGTGAATTGGCCTTTTATTATGTGCGGGTGCTGGAAATCCCGACCCCGCGCTGGAATGCCTATGACGCGAAAATCTTTGGCGTAACGCAACCGGAAGGCATGCCGCTGATGGGGCAGGAGAGGGCCTATACCTCCCCTATTTGGTACACCCCATAATAAAAACGACAGGGAAGAGAGGAAAAATCATGAAACCTGGTTATCTGAAAAACGGATGCGCCATCGCTGCCTTGATGATTGTCAGTGGGGCTGCGGGGGCGGGTGATACATATTCACCTTATGCCGGTGAAAGCATCCCCAGGAATGTCTATTGGGGGGACACTCATCTGCACAGTAATATGTCTGTTGATGCCAATGGCATGGGCAACAAGGCTCTAACCCCCGATGACGCCTATCGTTTCGCAAAGGGCGAGGCCATTACAGCCCACAATGGTGAGAAGGCCAGGCTCGCGCGCCCGCTGGATTTTCTGGTGGTGGCAGACCATGCGGAAAATATTGGCGTGATGCCAAAGCTGGAAGCGGGGGACAGCCGTCTGTTGAAAACAGAAACTGGCAAAAAATGGCATGAACGGATGAAAAAATACCCGCTTGAAACTAGCCGTATCCTGATGTCCGATGTGGAAGCCCCGTTTGAAGAGGCGATGAAATCCGTTTTTGAAAGTGGCCCACAAAGCTTTTTCTGGCAGGGCTTCAAGGCAAAAGGTGTAGAAAGCACAAGGGCTACAGAAGGGTCTTCTGGTTATGTGGGGACTGAAGATTTCCGACGCTCTGTTTGGGCAGAAGTGGGCACCAATGCGGAAATACATAACGAGCCCGGCAAATTTACCGCCTTTATTGGTTATGAGTGGACATCCGGTGGCCAGCAAAAAGGCAACCTGCACCGGATTGTGATCTACCGTGACGGGGCGGATAAAACTAATGAAGTGATGCCCTTTTCCGGCATTGATAGCCAGAACCCGGAAGACCTGTGGGGCTACATGGCGGCTTACACCGAACAAACAGATGGCGATGTGATTTCCATCCCCCACAATGGGAATGTGAGCAACGGTGAAATGTTCACGCTGCAGGGGTGGGATGGCAAGCCAATTGGCAAGGCCTATGCTGAAATGCGTAGCCGCTGGGAACCCCTTTACGAAGTCACCCAGATCAAGGGGGACGGTGAAACACACCCAATCCTTTCGCCTGATGATGAGTTTGCCGATTATGAGACATGGAATAGTTGGGATGGGCCTTCATACGAGGGGATCAAAACAGAGGGCTGGGAAGAAAGAAAAGCCTCTGAATATGGCCGCTCTGCGCTGAAGCTGGGCCTGCAGCAACAGGCTAAGCTGGGTGTGAACCCCTTCAAAATTGGCTTCATCGGCAGCACAGATGCGCACACATCCATGGCTGCCGTGGCGGAAAATAATTATTGGGGCAAACTTTCCCTGTATGAGCCCAGCCCCTACCGTGCTGAACGTGGCTGGTATATGGGAGCTTCAGGTTATGCCGCCGTTTGGGCGCAGGAAAACACGCGTGAAGCGCTGTTTGATGCCATGCGTCGCCGTGAAACATACGCCACGACCGGCCCGCGCATGACAGTGCGCTTCTTTGGTGGCTGGAACTATGGTAAAAATGATGCGGAAAGCGGTGATCTGGCAGCCGTGGGCTATGCCAAAGGTGTGCCGATGGGGGGTGACCTGACATCCGCCCCGAAAGGCAAAGCGCCAAGCTTCCTGATACGTGCAGTAAAAGACCCGGACGGGGCCAATCTCGATCGTGTTCAGGTGATTAAAGGCTGGCGTGACAAGAAAGGCCGGCTTCATGAGAAGGTTTACAACGTAGCCCTTTCTGATGGCCGGAAAGACAGGGGTCGCAAAACCAAAGCCGTTGGTAACACCGTTGACCTGGAAGCTGTGAGCTACACCAACACCATCGGGGATGCTGAGCTCGCCACAGTCTGGAAAGATCCAGACTTTAACGCTGGTGAACTGGCT
>JBNKGK010000453.1:0-2275 GCA_050289785.1 Kordiimonas sp. | reverse complement strand
ATGATGGCAGCATCATCCACGCCCTTCAGACGCAACTGCAGGCAAGCCACTTCCCCTGCAGCCAATGTCTCATCAAGAAGAGACGCAAAGGCCGCCAGATCATCAATTTTGTCTGGCGTGATCAGATAAAGCTGACACTTATCTTCGGCGGCCATGGTAACTGTCCTTTGTATGTATAGTCATGTCATGTCCCACTCTCGTCATGCGACGGCCCCGCCAGCGCATCCACCGCCACTGCTGCGGTTTTATGGACTCGCCGATCAGGTCGGCGAGTGACGAATGGAGCCATAATTAACAAGAAAGACAATAACTGCTATCTTAAAATTCATCAGGGCTGAAAATTTGCCATTTGCAGCCAACCATGATGAATTTCGTTTAAGAGTCAGCGATGCTTTTGCCCTGAGACCCCAGATCAACAAACGCCTCATCCAGACGCGCAATCAGAGATTCCTCTGCAGCGCGCAGCCAAACACGTGGATCATACTGCTTTTTGTAAGGTGTGCCTGTTTCAGGGTGAACCTGCCATTTAAAAGCATCAGGGTTCGCGTTCACATACTCACCTACAGCTTTGGAGAAAGCAAATTGGGTGTCTGTATCGATGTTCATTTTGAACACGCCATAACCAACAGCTTCTTCAATTTTCGCTTTTTCAGAGCCGGAACCGCCGTGGAACACAAAGTTCAGTGGGTTCGCGCCAGTGGAGCGACTTGCCACCACCAGATCCTGAGAGTTTTTCAGGATTTCAGGGCGCAGCTTCACGTTACCGGGCTTGTACACGCCGTGTACGTTGCCGAAAGAGGCCGCCACAGAGAAATGGCCCAGCGGGGTGAGAAGATCATAGGCCTTCAGCACATCTTCAGGCTGTGTGTAAAGGCTTGGGTTCTCAAAATCGTCATCAACGTCAGAGCCGACACCGTCTTCCTCACCGCCGGTAACACCCAGTTCAATTTCAAGGCTCATGCCCAGTGGGGTCATTTCCTTCAGCACGCGAGCGCAGGTATCGAGGTTTTCATCAATTGGTTCTTCAGAAAGGTCCAGCATGTGAGACGTATAAAGCGGCATGCCTTCTTTTTTGATGTTCTTGCGGCTCTCTTCAACCAGCGCTTCCACCCAAGGCACCAGCTTGCGGTTAGCATGGTCAGTGTGTAGCACAACACAAATGCCATAATGCTCAGCAAGCAGTTGAACATGCTTTGCGGCAGACACAGCACCCAACACCTTCGCGCCGAAGCTGTCCTGCATGCCCTTACCAGCATAGAACTGTGCCCCACTGTTGGAGAACTGGATAATCACATCAGATTTGTTTCTGGCTGCTGCTTCCATCACAGCATTCAGGGAATTGGTGCCAACCACGTTTACCGCTGGCAGCGCAAAACCTTTATCCTTACAATTCTGAACAAGAGCGGCATATTCTTCGCCGAAAACAACACCTGGTTTCATGGTCATTCCCTATCACTTCTGGCCAACAGGGCCTATCATCTACACTTCTATTTGCGGCCTGAATAAAACAAATTCAGGCGCTGATCAACTTATGCTTCGAGCGCTGCAACGCCTGGCAGAGTTTTGCCTTCCATCCATTCAAGGAAAGCACCGCCCGCTGTGGAAATATGAGTAAAGCTATCTTTCACGCCAGCGTGCGCAAGGGCCGCCACGGTATCGCCGCCGCCCGCAACGGTGAGCAAGCTACCCGCATCAGATAGCTTGGCTGCCGCCTGTGCCAGTGCCACTGTAGCAGCATCAAATGGTTCCATCTCAAACGCGCCCATCGGGCCGTTCCACACCAGCGTTTTGGCATCCGCCAGCACATCCACGAGACCAGCCACTGTGGCAGGGCCAGCGTCCAGTATCATTTCGCCCTCAGCAACCTCTGTGGCAGGCTTCACTTCGTTCGCGGCATTCGCCTTGAACTCTGTTGCCACAACCACATCAGAAGGCAGATGCACGGTGCAGCCTGCTTCTTTTGCTTTTTCGAGGATAGTCAGCGCTGTGTCTTTCAAATCCTTCTCACACAGGCTGGCCCCAATATTAATGCCCTGCGCATAAAGGAAGGTGTTGGCCATGCCGCCACCAATGATCAGGTGTTGCACCTTGCCCACAAGGTTTTCGAGAACTGCAAGCTTGGTTGAAACCTTCGCGCCGCCAACTACAGCTGCAACAGGCTGTTCAGGATTACCAAGCGCGGCATCCAAAGCCGTCAGCTCCTTCTCCATCGCCCTGCCTGCATAGGCAGGCAATTGGTGGGCCAGGCCCTCAGTAGTTGCATGGGCGCGGTGCG
>JBNKGK010000452.1:0-2284 GCA_050289785.1 Kordiimonas sp. | reverse complement strand
GATAAGGGCCCGCCTTACCAGCACTCAAGCTGGATTTAGTTACAGCTGAATTCACTCAACACATCCTACTAGATCAAACCAACTTGCGAGAATTTGGCTTCAATAATCTCTCGGTCAAAAGGCTTCATTATATATTCGTTAGCACCGGCTTCGATCGCCGTTCGGATATGTGCCATATCATTTTCTGTTGTACAGAAAACGACAATAGGCTGCTCCACACCATTTTGAGAACGAAGGGCCTTCAGAAATTCAAGACCATCCATTACGGGCATATTCCAGTCGAGCAGAACCACGTCAGGCATATTGTTATCACATGCATTTAATGCATCTTGCCCATCAACAGCTTCTACAATCTCAAAATTGAGTTCTTCCAATATTCGTCTGGCGACTTTTCGGATGACCTTGGAATCATCTACCACTAGACACAGTTTCATTTTTTAACAGTCTCCCACTTCCACCATGAGTGGTGAAAATTCCTGATTAAGGTTTTACCTATCTAAGCAGCTTTTTCTTTGCTTTCAAAGGCTAGAAGTTTATCTACATCCAGAATTGGCAAAAGTTCTTTCTCAAGGCGGTAAATTCCGCGGCTTACATCTCTCCACCGAGGGTCAAGAGTAACTGGGTTTTTCTCGAAAAGTTGGTCATCCAGAGATAAGACTTCCCCTACAGAATCGATTTGTAAGCTATATGGCTCCTCATCATGCTCAACCACAACAGACATGCTGGTCTTGCCTTCTTCTATGGGGGGGAGACCCAACCGACGTCTTAGATCAATAGCTGTTACGATCTTACCCCGCAAATTCAGCACACCTGACACCCAGTCCGGAGCCAAAGGAATTTTAGTGATTTTTTGCGAGTTCAAAACATCATGAACAGCCAAAACGGGAATACCCAATGTTTGGCCTGCCAGCCTAACTGTTACAAAATCCTGGGTGCCTGTTGTAACAACCTCCAGATTTCGTCTGACAACCAGATCACTCATGCCGCATTTCCTTTAATTTTCAGCTGTTGGGCCAGACTGCGAAGCAGTGTTTCTTTATCGAATTTGGCAACATAGTCATCAAAGCCAGCTTCATGACCACGATTTATATCTCGTTCAGTTGCAAGGGCGGACAAGGCCACCAGCGGAATATCTGCCCAGCGGCTACCGTTTTTCACTTCATAAGCAAAGTCATGCCCGCTCATATCCGGCATCTCAATATCCGAAATAATAAGATCAAACATATACCCTTCGTCCATCAGACGTAGAGCCCTTGCAGCACTATTCACCGTCTGCACAGCATAGCCTGCAACCGACAATACAGGCCGCAGCATATTGCGGAAGAAATCACTGTCATCAATCAGAAGAACCGACGCCCCTTTTGACGGGGCAACATCATCAGATATATGGCGGCTTTTCAACCAGTCAGAGAAGGCCAAGCCCAGATAATAAGCGACATCAATTACTTCAGAGGCTTTTCCTGCAATAACCGCTGAACCAACCACACCCGCATGGTCTGATGCCAGTTTGATATCCAGTTCTTCATCAACGATATCAAGTATCTCATCAACTGCCAGCCCCATGGTGTAATCACCATCAGTAAAGACCAGAACGGGTTGTTTGCCTTCCTCAAGCAACTTCATTTTAGGATCAGCCATAATCATCGGCATGAGGGCACCGCGATACTGAACCATATGTTTACCATCAGACAATTCAACATCGCTGATATCTATTTCCTCGAGGCGAGCCACCAGAGCGAGTGGCACAGCCTTCGGGCTACTATCGCCAGCGCGGAAGACCAGAACGCTCTCTTTTTCACTATTGATAGCCCGACGAACCTGCTCTTTCTCTTGCTCTTCCTCATGATCATGGTCACTGACTGCAGAATTTGTAAGCTCCGCTATACCATTGGGATCAAGGATCATAATAACACTACCATCCCCGAGAATTGTATTGCCTGAATAAACAGATAAATCTTTCAGGATCGGCGCCACAGGTTTGACCACAATTTCTTCCGTATCAAACACCTGATCCACAACAACACCAAAGGTGAAGGCCCCAACCTGCATAACCACAATAAAATCATCCAGATTCTCACGACCATCGATCTCCTCCCTCGTCATGAGACCCAAAACTTCGTTTAGATAGACGAGAGGAAGAAGCCGGTTCCGTAATCGCAGAACAGGAGTATCCTTGATATTTTCAATCTTGTGCTCTGAATTATCAGATGCCCTCACCAGCTCAAGCACGCTGATTTGCGGGATAGCATAGCGCTCATCTTGTGCTTTCACAATGAGGCCTGCC